>CAYSMP010000114.1:0-12758 GCA_964432215.1 uncultured Sangeribacter sp. | reverse complement strand
TTATCCAGTTTCATCCCACAGCCCTCTACCACCCCGGCGACCGCCCCAGTTTCCTCATCACTGAGGCCATGCGTGGCTATGGAGCAGTATTGAAGACCCTTGACGGGAAGGAATTCATGCATAAGTATGATCCACGCCTTTCACTTGCTCCGCGCGATATCGTAGCCCGGGCCATTGACTCCGAGATGAAGCAAACCGGCACGGACCATGTATATCTCGACGTCACTCATAAAGATCCGGAGGAGACTAAGAAACATTTCCCCAATATATACGAGAAATGCCTGTCGCTCGGCATCGATATCACGAAAGATATGATCCCCGTGGCTCCGGCTGCCCACTACCTTTGCGGGGGCATCAAGGTAGATCTTGACGGACAATCGAGCATCGACCGCCTCTACGCTATCGGAGAATGCTCCTGCACCGGACTGCACGGGGGAAACCGCCTTGCCTCCAATTCCCTTATTGAAGCGGTGGTCTACGCCGACGCGGCCGCAAAGCATTCCCTTGAAAGAATCGGCGGCATAGACTTCCGATCAGACGTGCCGGAATGGAACGACGAGGGTACTACCCATCCGGAGGAAATGGTACTCATCACTCAGTCAGAGAAGGAAGTGAACCAGATAATGGGTTACTATGTGGGCATAGTCAGGAGCGACCTTCGCCTCGACCGTGCCTGGAACCGCCTCGACATACTATATCAGGAGACTGAGCGGCTATTCAAGGAAAGTAAACCTACACGTGCCCTCTGCGAGCTGCGTAATATTATCAACACAGGCTACCTGATCATGCGTCAGGCACGCGAACGCAAGGAGAGCCGCGGACTGCATTTCACGGTAGACTATCCTCATCCGGACAGCCTACCGAACATTGAGGGCTTTTGAGGTGTTGAAACACAGAACATAATAGAATAATTCCGTATGAAAAGGATCTTACTGCCCATTGTGGCTCTGACTATGATATCGATCGGCGCATATGCCAAAAAAAGCCATGACATGTCGCTGCAACGCAACCTCAAGACCTTCAATGCTCTTGTGAAGACTCTTGAGGAGAACTATGTGGACTCAATACGTATCGACGACGCCTTCAAGGCGGCCTCGAACGCCATGCTCAATACAGTGGATCCATATACGGAATACTATACTGCCGACGACAGGGATGCACTGATGAAGATGACCACCGGCGAATATGCCGGCATAGGGAGCTACATCACGGAATATAATGGCTACGTCTGCATCTCGCAGCCTATAGACGGAAGTCCCGCAGCCAAGGCCGGGCTTATGCCTGGCGACCGAATCGTTAAGGTTGACACAGTAGTGACTAAAGGGCTTAAGAACGCTGAAGTCTCCAAACTGCTGAAGGGCACACCCGGCACCGACGTCTACATCGAAGTAAACCGTCCTTATGTAGTGGACTCGCTTCTTTCCTTTACTGTTACACGCGAGAAAGTCGGTGAGAAATCGGTGCCTTATTTCGGTATGGTAAGTCCGTCTACAGGTTATATCCGTCTCACCAGCTACATTGCCAACTCCCCCAATGAGATCACGACTGCACTTGACTCTCTTAAGAAAAATCCCGGCTTCTCCAAGCTTATCCTCGATCTGCGTGGCAATGGCGGCGGCCTGGTGGAGAGCGCTATCGACATCCTGGGCAATTTCCTTCCTAAGGGCACGCAAGTGCTCCGTACGAGTGGCAATGGCAAGGAGCGTATCTACAAGACGACCCATACACCCTCCTTTCCCGATATGCCGCTTGCGGTACTGACCGACGGAGGGACAGCCTCTGCATCCGAGATAACTGCGGGTGCGTTGCAGGATCTTGACCGCGCGGTGCTCGTAGGCAACCGCAGTTTTGGAAAAGGACTCGTGCAAAATATCTTTCCTCTTCCCCACGATGCGAGCCTGAAAGTGACAGTTGCGAAATACTACATACCTTCCGGTCGCCTCATACAGGCCCTTGACTACTCGCGTCGCAATCCCGACGGCAGCGTAGCCCGCACTCCGGATTCGCTGACCAATGTCTATCACACCTCGCGCGGACGGGAAGTACGCGACGGAGGTGGCCTGCAGCCCGATTCAGTAGTTAAAAACAACAACTACTCCGATATTCTTTACAATCTTGTGACTAAAAACAGGATCTTCGACTTCGCCAACAAGTATCGCGCTACGCATCCGGAGGCAATGCCGCTCGACAAGTTTGAGATTAGCGACGAAGTGTATGCAGAATTTACACAATTCGTCACTGAGGGAGATATGAAGTATGACACTTCGTTTGACGCTCTTTTGAAGGAGATACGCAAGCAGGCCGACGAGCAGGGGTATATGACGGCAGACAATGACTCTACATTGCAGATTTTGGAGAAATCGCTTGGAAGCGACCTTAAGCGTGATTTGGAATTCAAGAAGAGCGAAATCAAAGATTATCTCGCCGAGGAAATCGCTACCCGCTATTATGGCGATGGTGGTCGTGTAGCCGTAGAAATCCAGACCGACCCGATAGTGGAAGCTGCCATAGGCATCCTCGAATCTCCGCAATACGATGCCATATTGAAAAAATGATGACGCTTGGTGAGGCTGCCGCGCTATTCGCCACTCCGGCGCGACTCAAGGCCCTGAAAAAGCTGATAAGCGACAAAAAGGCGCGGCGCGTTACACTTGCCGGATTGAAAGGGTCGGCTGCTTCCGTGCTCTTGGGCAAGGTGGCCGATTCGAACCATCCAATGGTGATAGTAGCCGACGACGCAGACTCTGCCGGCTATCTCTATCATGATCTGTCACGTGTGGCCGAATGCGAGGTTGCGTTTTTTCCGTCCGGCTACAAACGTCATATCAAATATGGCCGTGTCGATGCGCCTCAGCAGATACTGCGTGCCGAGGCAATCGACGGTTGGCGAAGTGGCAGAATCGGTTGGATAGTCACTTACCCCGATGCACTCGCCGAGAGAGTGCCGATGAAAGAAGACCTTGAGAAGAGCACACTGAAGCTTACCACTGCTAAGAAAGCCGACATCTCCAAAGTGGAAGACCGTCTTGAGGAATTGGGTTTCCGGCATGTCGACTATGTATATGAGCCGGGCCAATTTGCGCGTAGAGGTTCGATTCTCGACGTCTTCTCCTACTCCAACGAACTTCCCTACCGCCTTGACTTCTTCGACGACGAAATAGACTCCATACGTACATTCAACGTAGAGACGCAGCTTTCCGAGCAGCGTCTCGGCGAGGTGTCGATAGTAGCCGCTTCCGCAGCTGAAGGTAGCGGAGAGCATGGAGTGTCGCTTTTGGAATTCATAGGAAGTGATGCCCCGTTGTTTGTAGCTGATACATCTGCACTCATAGCCACGGTGCGCGACATTGCCTCGCAGCAGTATTCCGAGTCGGCTGCCATTGCTGAAGAGGGGGATGCAGAGGCAATGAAGAAGGTGGTGGATGCGGAGGATTTCGTGCGTAGGCTTGAGGATTTCCGTATATTTGAGTTTGGTATGACCGCTACCACGTCAAGCACGGATGCTTTGATGGAGTTCAACACATCTCCACAGGCTCTCTATCACAAGAATTTCGATATCATATCAGAATCCTTTACCAATATGCTTGCCGACGGGTATCGTCTGCTCATATTGAGTGACTCACAGTATCAGGCAGAGCGATTGAAAGATATATTTGCCGACAGAGGAGACAAAATAGACTTTACTCCGGTGTCGCAGACGTTGCATGCCGGATTTGTAGACCACGATACGAAGACCTGTTTCTTCACAGACCATCAGATATTCGACCGATTCCACAAATATAGCCTGAAATCCGATAAAGCTCGGAGCGGCAAACTGGCGTTGTCGCTCAAGGAACTCAATCAGATAGAGATAGGCGACTATATAGTGCATATCGACCATGGTATAGGCCGCTTTGCAGGACTCATAAAGACTGATACCAACGGGAGTCCCCAGGAGATGATCAAGCTTGTGTATCAGAATGACGATATGATATTGGTATCGATACATTCTCTCCATAAATTGTCGAAATATCGCGGCAAGGAAGGTGTGCCTCCGAAAATCAACAAGCTCGGTTCCGGGGCGTGGAACCGTATCAAGGACCGCACCAAGAGCAAGATGAAGGATATCGCGCGCGACCTCATCAAGCTATATGCCGCACGCCGCGAGGAAAAAGGATTCGCTTATTCTCCGGACTCCTACTTGCAGCATGAATTGGAGGCGAGCTTTATCTATGAAGATACCCCCGACCAGCTGAAGGCTACGCAAGCCATCAAGGCTGATATGGAAAGCCCGCGTCCGATGGACCGTCTGGTATGCGGCGACGTGGGTTTCGGAAAGACCGAACTTGCCATCCGTGCCGCCTTCAAGGCTGCCACAGACTCGAAGCAGACTGCAGTGTTGGTGCCTACTACCGTGCTTGCCATGCAGCATTACCGTACCTTTTCGCATCGTCTGAAGGATTTGCCGGTTAGGGTTGAGTTCATATCAAGGGCAAAGAAACCGAAGGAAGTGAAGCAGATACTCGCGGATCTTGAGGCTGGTAAGGTGGATATTCTTATCGGAACACATAAATTGATCGGAAAGTCGGTAAAGTTCAAAGATCTCGGACTGCTGATCGTAGACGAAGAGCAGAAGTTTGGCGTTGCTGTAAAGGAGAAATTGAAGCAAATGAAAGTCAACGTAGACACATTGACTATGAGTGCTACCCCTATTCCGCGAACTTTGCAGTTCTCTCTTATGGGAGCAAGGGATCTCAGTTCGCTCAATACTCCTCCTGCCAACCGTCATCCGGTAGTCACGACTGTGGCTACTCTTGATGATGAGATGGTGAAGGAAGCGGTTAATTTCGAGCTTTCGCGCAATGGACAGCTGTTTGTCATCTCTAACCGCATTGAGAATCTCAATGTGCTTGAGAATATGCTCAATAGGCTTGTGCCGGATGCGCGTGTGATAAAGGCGCACGGTCAGATGCCTCCTGAGCAATTGGAGAAGGCTATACTCGACTTTGCTGCACACGACTATGATATTCTTCTCTCTACGACTATCGTGGAGAATGGCGTCGACATGCCAAATGTCAATACAATCATTGTCAATAATGCCCATCATTTTGGACTCTCAGAGCTTCATCAGTTGCGTGGACGTGTAGGAAGAAGCGACCGTAAGGCGTTCTGTTATTTCATGGTGCCTCCGGGTGCACCGTTGACTCCCGTGGCTCGCCGCAGGCTTCAGGCGATAGAGAGTTTCAGCGACCTGGGAAGCGGTATTCATATCGCTATGCAGGATCTTGACATACGTGGAGCCGGCAATCTCTTGGGTGCAGAGCAGTCGGGCTTCATTGCCGATTTGGGCTATGAGACATATCAGAAGATACTGAAAGAATCGGTGCTTGAACTTAAGACAGAGGAATTTGCCGACACGTTTGCTGAGACCACAAAGCCGGGCGAAGAGGAGTTTGTTGCGGACTGCGCAATAGAGAGTGACTTGGAGTTGAGGTTGCCCCCCTCTTATGTGCCGCAGGAGAGTGAGCGCATATCGCTCTATCAGCAACTCGACAATATGGAAAATGAGGAGCAGATAGAGGAGTTCCGTGCGCAGTTGAAGGATAGGTTTGGTGCTATCCCTGCCACTACGGAAGAACTCATCAAGGTAGTGCCGCTCAGAATGGCTGCAAAACGCCTCGGAATCGAGCGTCTGACGCTCAAAGGGGGCAAGATGTATGTCTACTTTGTCGGAGAGGAAAATGCCGCCTATTACGGTTCTACGGCCTTTGGTCGTCTGTTGGCATGGCTTCAGCTTGATCCGAAGCGTACGAAGCTCCGCGACATCAACGGCAAGCGCTCCTTCCTCATCACCGATGTCCCAACAGTCACCGAAGCCCTATCCATCCTCCAGACCATCCGCACCCTACCGCCATTATGACTTTATGCTAAGTCACTCTATGGGATATTTTATCAGTATTCGATTTTCCAGTCTTCAATACGGCGGCTCTTGGAGGAGAAACTGACGCCTATCTTGAAAATCTTACGCGAATCGTTCGAGAATTTTCGAGCATACTGCTTCTCCTCTATCTGGAGGAGTGCCTGCTCGGGAGAGGCGTCGTATTTTAGCTCGATAATGTAGATATACTTTTGGGTCTCTATAAGCAGGTCGATACGCCCGTTGGAGGTATGTACTTCTGCTTTCGTATCTATGCCGAGAAGCGTTGTGAGGATGTAGAAGGCGTTATGGAAGTTATTCTCGTTGTCCATCTTCAGGTCGTAGGGGATGCCGGCGAAGTATGCGTCGAGATTCTTCATCATTTCCTCCGGCTCACCGTCGAATATAGCGTATATGAGGTCTGATACAACTCTTTCGGTAAAGCCTCGCTTCACTTTGACATAGTACTTTAAGAGGTCCTTGAAGAGCCCTTTCGTCACCTCCTCGTTCGGAACCTTCAGTCGCACTGAGTCTGTGTGGAAGTCATAGTGGGCTATTGTCAGGTATCCCGTTTGGTAGAGCAGCGCTGTGGGGTCTGCGTTAAGCAGGTCAAGACCTGCGAGGTCATCCACACGCCATCTGGCGTTGAGTATTCTCTCCACATCAACGTCGGCGTCTCGCAGCGCCTCCGAAATTATTGTGGAGGCACCGGTGCCCGTCCAGTAGGCCCCGATTCTTGCATTTGCCATAGCATTGAGTACAGACCATGGATTGTAAATGTCGCTACCTTTCCTAGCAAAGCGATAACCATCGTAATTTTTTTTCAATTTCTGGCAAGCTCCTTCGTAAGAAAGTCTATATTCTTCCGCTATCTGTTGGATGCCTTGTTGAAAATTATCAAGCAACTCTGTTTCTGTTATTCCGCAGATATCGGCAAAGGCATCATCAAAAGTAATATCCTTAAGGTTGTTGAGATCAGAGAAGACACTCAGCTTACTAAAACGGCTGACTCCGGTCAGAAAGACAAGGCGGATGTGTTCTGCCGAACTTTTGAAGTTGGAGTATATGCTTGCGAGCTTGGTGCGGTAATGCTCGAAATTGTCGTCTTTATTAATATTGCCGACAAGAGGTTTGTCGTATTCGTCTACAAGAATTACCACCTGTTTGCCTGTCTTACTGTGGGCGGCTTCTATTATAGTCTTGAATCTTTGGGAATATTCAGAATCCTTGACATCCACATCATATTCCCTTTCCCATGTTCTGAATAGATTGTCGAGCACACCATCGAGGATGCCAGGCTCGGCGAATTTATCGGTATTAAGATCGAGTTTAAGCACGGGATAAGGCTCCCAGTCCCAATCTTTGGAGTCTATATATAGACCTTTGAATAAACTTCTCTGTCCTTCAAAAAAATAGCGGAGTGTCGACAAGAATAGGCTCTTGCCGAAACGACGTGGACGGGCTAAAAAATAGTATTTGGAATAGCTGCTTGCTATTTTATCCACGAAATGAGTCTTATCGATATAGAGGGCTCCATCTTCACGCAAGGTCTTGAAATCCTGCTGCCCGATCGGGTATTTTGCGTTCTTCTCTTCCATAAACCGCTATTTTCTCACAAAGATAATGATTCAGAGTATATTTTGCAAATTTTTTACTGCACTACTTTTTGTGGGGCAGTGCAAATTTTGTGGCCAAATTTTACGGTAGGGCAGAATAAATACATTTTAAATTTTACAGAGAGGCAGAAAAAGTGCATTTTAAATTTTACGGTATTGTTTTTTTAACTTATCTTTGCGCTTGAAATCATTAAGTTATGTCAGAATATGGAGTATCGTGTATTTTAACGTAAAATCTACGATAAGATGCTTGAATGGAAGCATGAAAGAAATGGATCGACTGCGTTTCTGCACACGGAAAGTGGTGTACTATAACAAAAGTGATTTTTAGCGGGGAGCGAAGCGGAGGCGTGAGTATAGGATAGGGCGCGTGCCGTCGGCGCTTTCGAGGTAGAGGCGGTAGAGGTGGCGGTCACTGTCTACCATCTGCTTCATGACGCGGACTTCCATGCCGTAGGATGCTTCGTGGAGGAAGGAAAGCTCCAGACGGCTGACTATATTATCGTCGTATGCCTGCATGGAAAACTGATTGAGAAGAAGCACTGCATAGCGGACGGTATTGACGTGCCGGTAGAAGTCTATGTCGCAATATTTAAAGCGGTATATAGGTTCGTGACCGTCAGGTTCGATACGGACATGCTTTTCCTGCATCGGAATCGGGCATTTGCGGTCGGAAATCCATTCAGGCTTGAAGTTGAGACCTGAGAGGCCGGCATTGCTGCGGTCGGATGTGTTGAGCACCATCCAGATGGAACGAGCATAACCATAGACGTTCCCCTCTGTGTCTGTGATAGCGAATGCTCGGCGCGAGAAATGACGGTTCCAGTCTTCTACCCATGTTGAGATGCAGTAGTCTGTATTTTCATGAGGGTAGCGGGTCATCTCCACGGTGAGGCGTGAGAGCACCCAGCCCATATCAGGATTTGGCATATCAGGATTGCCGATGCCGAGGTGGTTGGCGTGTTCTGTGGCCACATCTATAAGTTTCTGCACCAGCTGTGGGATAGACATTTCCTGCTGTGCGTTGCATTCAGCTGCCGAAAGATAGTAGGAGCGTGAGAATATGATGTTTTTTTCGGTGGATTCCATATGAGTTGTTGCTTTCCTGCAAAATTAATCATTTTTTTTCAATATAAGAAACAAGTTGATGCAAGAATCAATGTATTCCTGTGTTTTTATGTCAAACACGATGAGAATAACTAATAAAAAACATCCATATGAATAGATTCCTTTCTGCTTTTGCCGGAGGCACGATGTGCCTGATGATAGTATCCTGTACGGGAGAAACTGTAGATTATTCAGAACCGCAGGTAACGCCACCTGTAACGCCACCGGAAGTAGAGGTGGCAGAAATCCCTGAAGAAATACCGGATGTCATTCCGCCTACAGCTGCATCAGCTCCGCTCGGCACAATATCGACAGAGACAGTGGAGAATTTCAATGATTTTTCAATGAGATTTTATCTCGCCAACTCAGAGCAGAGCCGTGAAAACGTCTGTGTTTCGCCTTTCAGTGTTGGTGCAGTGCTCGGAATGATCGCTAACGGCGACGACAGCGAGGGTCGCAATGAAATATTGAAGATGCTGGGATTCGAGCAAAGCGAAGAAGGTCTCAATGGCCTCAATACTTACTATCAAACACTCATGTCAAATCTCCCAAACATCGAAGAGGGTATTTCATGCGATGTGACCAACACTATGTGGTGCGATCCTTTTGCTTTCCGAATTCGGAAATCGTTCATGCAGACCATAATGGCCCGCTATTACGCATATGGCATCGGAATCAATCCAGGCGGCGTAACCGGGCAGAAAGCGATAAACGAATTTGTTGACAAAAACACCAATGGCCTGATAAAGAATTTTCTGTCATCACCTCTCGATATAAGTCTTGCTTTCCTAAATACCCTTTATTTCAAAGCAGGCTGGAGCCAAGGGTTTGAAGAATGTGCTACCTCAAAAAGACCGTTTCTTGATATCGACGGAAAAGAAAAGGAGGCTGACTTCATGTTCAGACACGATATGACGGAATATGCCGAGACGGAAGACGGTACGCAGGCCATTAGGCTCAATTATGGAAATCAAGGACAATTCTCAATGACGTGTGTCCTTCCCTCGTCAAGGATCAATCATGTCCCGCTTGATGAAGCGTTGACTTCCGACAATGTCAGAAGCATCAACCGTGGCATGAAGGAAGAATTTGTGATGATGTGGCTTCCGAAGTTTGAGATTGAGTCAAACAATACGAGTACCATTGATATACTCAAGCACCTTGGACTCGAGAAAGTATGTAGCGGGCAATATCCATTCAGCCTTATAGCGGATCAAGAAGAGTTTTATATGCAATGTTTTATCCACGCTACGAAGATAAAAGTGGATGAAAACGGAACGGAGGGGGCGGCCGTGAGTCTCGGAGGAATGGATAATGCTGTCGGTCCTGGCGGTGAAGAGTCTTCTATACGTGAAATTATCTTTAACCGACCATTTATATTCTATATTCAGGAGAATACTACCGGTGCGATCCTCTTCATTGGCTCTGTAAAAACTTTCTCATGAAATCCTAATGATAATCAACCGCGATAAAGAACATGATATCGCCTTCCTTATCAAGAAAGATAAAGAATTGGCGACAAAAGAAATCTATAGCGTATATGCCGGCTATGTGGTCGGCATATGCGCTCGTTACTTATCGTCGGACGACGACATCAAGGATGTGGCGCAGGATAGTTTTGTAAAAATATTTATATCGGTCGGTGCGTTCAGGTACTCAGGCGCAGGAAGCCTGACGGCATGGATAGGAAGAGTGACTATAAACTGCGCGCTCAACTATCTACGCGACAACAATCGGCTGCTTTTTGCCTCAACTCAATTTGAAATTCCTGATTTGGCGGATGATCCGCCGGATGCGGAATGCCTATCTTCAGATGAACTTGCCGCATTGATCAGAGACCTCCCTGACGGATACAGAACGGTTTTCAACCTTTACGCAATAGAAGGGAAAAAACATAAGGAAATCGCCAGGCTACTCGGCATAAAGGAAAATAGCTCAGCTTCACAGTATCAAAGGGCTAAAACCCTTCTGGCTATGAAAATCAAAGAATATCTTAACAATAAATGATCCTAAACGGTATGGATGATAAATGGATTGACAACATAAGAGACAAGATGGCGGAATACGACGTGGTTCCGCCCGATGGCCTTTTGGAATCCGTCAGGGAAGAGATCCGCAGCCGGAGAATGAGGAGGAGGCGCATTTTGGGGGCGATAGCCGCCTCTATTGCCCTATTGGGAGTAATATCCGCATTTTTTATTTCAGAGAAAATTGATAATACTGTCCCTTTGATAGTGAATGCAACTGAAAAAAAGAGGAATAACGAAAAAGAATCATTCAATCAGCCGCACAAGAAAGCACTTTGCTCTGCAACTCTGATTTCAAAGCTTGTGCGTAAAGGGACAATCGGTCCGTCGGTCGTTGCTGTCAATGATCACGGCTCCCAAAGTCAGTTTAGCATTGAGGATTTTCAGGATGAAACTGAAGAATATCCTAAATATCCTAAAGGAGACGATAAGCGTGATAAAGAATCTGTCAGAAGCTCCTCATCGACTACTGATGATTATACTAACTATCCGTATTCAAAGGGAAAGAACAAACAATCGTTTTCGGTAGGAGTGGCAGCCTCTGCTAATGGTTTGGGAAGTTTGATGGATGACAAAGATATAGGTGGAACTCACTTACCAACTTCCTCTTTGATGCCATTCACGAGGATGGGAGGGGGAGTTCTGACTGATGTTCCTTCCCATAACTCTCCAATCCCGAGATTCATAGAAGTATTCGACCATAAGCTTCCGGCTCGGTTTTCTATAGATTTCTCATGGTCTATAGGGCAGAATCTTAATGTCGGTACCGGAATATGCTATTCATATCTGAGGTCGGACATCAAGTATGGCTATTCAGATGCTCCGCTATTTAAGGCAACCCAGAATCTTCATTTTATCGGAATTCCGGTAAATCTGAGATACACAGCGTGGAGGTTTCGGAAATTTGATATCTATGCTTCAGCAGGTTTTATGGCTGAGAAATGTATAGGAGGGCAGCTTAAGGAGGAATCTCCATCAAATTTAGGATATAACTATGAAGGGTGCGATGAGAGACCTTTCCAGTTATCCTTCACTGCCGCTGCAGGCTTACAATACGCTCTGGCTCATAGATGCGCAGTCTTTATCGAGCCGGGAGTCGGAATGTATTTAAAAAACGGGTCAAACCTCCGCACCATATATTCAGAACGCCCGCTTACATTCAATGTCAATGTGGGACTCCGTTTCGGATACTGAAAATACCCCGGACTGCAATGTGTGAAGTCCGGGGTATTTTAAGTTATGCGTAAATAAGTCGAAACATTTTTTTCAGAAGATCTTTTTGAAGAATTGTTTGGTTTTCTTGAAGATATTTTTTGAAGTCTTCACAGTCCCGTCTTTGGCCTTGTTGTAGATTTCTACTGACTTATCGCCAACTTTCTCTGCGGTTTCGACGGTTGCATCTTTTGCATTTCCATATACTTCCACAGACTTGTCGGCTACTTTTTCGGCTGTTTCGACAGTCCCTTCCTTGGCCTTGCCGTAGATTTCGACTGATTTGTCACCTACCTTTTCAGCAGTCTCGACGGTACCTTCTTTGGCCTTGCCGTAGACTTCTACTGACTTATCAGCAACCTTCTCAGCGGTCTCAACTGTACCTTCCTTGGCTTCGCCGTAGACTTCGACAGATTTATCCGCTACTACATGGGCGGCATCCACAACGGCTTTCTTACCTTTCTGGAACAGACTCTCTTTCTTCACTTCAGCGTCTTTGGCAGCTTTGGCCTTTGGGGCTGCTGACATTGGGACGCACATCATGACTGCGCCTACTCCGGCAATCATGGTTGCAATAAGTTTCGTTTTCATAGTATAAATCAATTAAAGTTTGACATCTAAACGCCTTTGCAAGCTTTTCGGTTCACTAATTACTTTCTTTTGCTTTTTTTAGGCGATAGGATAATCTGCCATAACTATTTTTATTTGTATCTTACTCTTTTTTTTACTAAATTTGCGGAAAAGATGATAATTATGAAAGAATTGAGGTATTCAGTCGGAATGCATACTTTCTCTGTAACTATTCAGCGAATAGTCTCAGTGGGCTCATTGGGCAAGCGAAGTAATGCCCCTCTGTGTATAAAGCCGGATAAATTATGCAATTATAAATAGAAATAAATG
>CAYSMP010000113.1:0-12812 GCA_964432215.1 uncultured Sangeribacter sp. | reverse complement strand
ATATTATAAATCAATCATTTATGATCAATAGAGTTCTCATAAGGATTAAAGTAGTACAATTGCTTTATTCGTATTTTCTCGTGCAAAACAACTTTATGGTGCAGTCATCACCCTCTGCTCCTACAAAGGAAAAGCGTTTTGCCTACACACTCTATCTTGACTATCTATATCTAATGATGGATATAGCGAGTTCAATCAATCAGCGCAATACCTCACCCCTATATGAGACGCGCTTCATTCAGAAGCTAACGACCGACAATATTATGAAATCGGTCAGAAGCAAGTATTCAGGAGGACACTTTCCTCTTGATCCATGCGTTGATGACCTATGCGAACGCATCAGAAATTCTTCCATCTATAAGAACTTCCTGAAGGATCCAAAATCAGACTCTCAGATATGGCCATCGATCTTCCGCCATTTTATTTCTGTTGATCCTCAAATCCACAGAATAGCTGAAAGCTATGAGAACTATTCACTCAGAGGTCTGGATAGAGCAAAGGAAATGGTAGCTCAGACTTTTACTGAGTTTGCATCAAGTCAGGATAATATTCTCGATGGACTGTCAGACCTAAAGGCGAGTCTTGATAAAGCAAGGGAACTTTATTTCCGACTCCTTATGCTTCCAATCGATATAACATATCAGAGAGAAGTGGAGCTTGATGAGCGCAGACATAGATATCTTGCAAACGAAGAAGACAAGAGTCCGAATCCGAAATTTATCGACAATGAACTTGTAAAGCTTCTCAATGAAAATGAAACCATTAAGGAATTCGCCAAGCAAAACAAGATATCATGGATCGAACAGGACAGAGAACTTATACGTCACCTTCTCAAAAAGATCATGGAATCAGAGCTATATAAGGAATATATGGCCGATCCGGTAAGCGACCTTCATGAGGACTGCGAGTTCTGGAAAAAGGCCATGCGAAATATTATTCTTACCGATCCTGATTTTCTTGAAATATTGGAGACAATGTCAGTGTTCTGGAATGATGACCTCGATATTATGGGAGAGTTCGTAATAAAGACTTTACGTAGATTTGAGGAGAAAACTTCGGACCCGGACAGCAAGATCCAAGATCCAGTGCTTCCAATGTATAAAGACGATGAAGACGCTAAATTTGGACGAGAGCTTTTTGAAGCCACAGTAAAGAAGCAAGCCACCTATCGGGGATATATAGATGAAGCTCTGAATAAGCAGCATTGGGATTCTGATCGACTGGCTTATATGGATGTAGTGATAATGGAAACTGCTCTTGCAGAGATTTTAAATTTTCCCAAAATTCCGATCCAAGCTTCGCTTAATGAATACATTGAGATTGCTAAATGCTATTCATCCGGAAAAAGTGGCTCATTCATTAATGGTCTATTGGCAAGTGTCATTTCCAATCTTAAGGAAAGTGGCAAATTAAGGAAATAAAATAGAAAACTTAATAATCTTAAATACTCTTATAAAATGAATTCAATTCTTCTTCAAGCGGCTGGAGGAGGCGGAGGACTCAGCGGCATGCTTATGATCGTGGCAATGATCGTGATCTTCTATTTCTTCATGATTCGCCCTCAACAAAAAAAACAGAAAGAGATCAAGAAAGCCCGTGAGGCAATGAAAAATGGCGACCGAGTAGTTACTGCCGGAGGTATCCATGGAAAACTTAAGGATATTTCTGATACCACTGTCATGATAGAAGTGGCTCCCGGTGTGCAAATTAAGGTAGACAAAGGTTCGGTGTTTCCCGCCGGAGTTGAGAACCCTAATGCTCAGCAATAAAGAGCTGAAGACCTTTCCGAATAGAAGAACATGCGGAAAAACTTTCTTAGCACAATAGGAGACGTATGGAGAAATCTCCGGAAATCCTCCAGATTCCGGAGTTTGCTGACGTTTGCTGTGTTTGTTTGTATTTCTGCTATGTTTTGGCTTATCCTAACGCTTAATGATTCCGTTCAAGATAGCTGCATTGTAAACGTTAGAATCAGTAATAAGCCAGACAGTATAACATTTATTTCTGAGGTTCCAAAGACTATCCACGTAGAAGTCAAGGACAAGGGATCGAGTCTTATGCGCTCAATGTGGATGAAAAAACCAACTGTCAATTTAAATTTTCGCGAACTCGCAGAAAAGGGTCAAATGATCTGTTCCAACTCAGACATAATGGCAGCTTTAAAAGAGACTTTTGGAGGGAGCGCCACGATAGTCTCAAGCAGTCTGGACTCTCTTAGGCTTATCTATACTGACAGACCAGGAAAATTGATTCCTGTACTTGTAGCAGTAAAAGCTGGAGCACGAGCAGGCTATATAGTCTATGGGCAACCGGTAGCCGATCCTCCAAGAGTTACGGCTTATGGACCGAGGGAAATAATCGACACTCTTACAAGGGTTTTGACAAAATCATATGTAGAGCATGACCTTTCTGAATCTCAGGTGTTCGCAGCTGAACTTAAGAGCATTGCGGGAGTACGTCTCATTCCAAATACAGTACATGTCAAAGTGAATGTTGAGCCTCTGGTGGCAAAAGAAGATATTGTGACAGTTGTGGCAGAGAATGTGCCACATGATGAGAATCTTTTACTTTTTCCATCAAATGTCAGAGTAAGCTATTATGTACCGATGAGTGAATTCTCAGACGATAAGAAGGCTGTTCGCGTAGTGGTGGACTATAACGATGTGGCAGCACATATGGGGGAGCGAATACCTCTAAGAATAGAGCCAATCAAAGGAGTCAACGCTGTCAATCCCAGGCTTCACTCAGACTCAGTAGAATATACCTTGGTAAGATAGTACATTCAGAAATCAGGATAAATTTTTAATTCTAACCATTTAAATCTCTAATAAATATAGACGATCATGCTTAAAGAAATACTTTCTATCACTGGCAAACCGGGGCTTTACAGAATTCTCACGCCCGGTAAACGAACTCTCCTCGTAGAAGATCTCATAAGTAAGAAAAAATTCCCTCTTGGATCCAGAGACCGTGTGGTGTGTCTCGGTGATATTGCAATGTACACTATAGGAGAGGATCTTCCCCTCGACAAAATACTTGACCGAGTATATGCTGTAGAAGAGGGCCGGAAAATCGATTTCAAGGCCATGGACAATGATATGCTCCGTGAAGAGTTTGCTAAGGCTGTTGAAGATTTTGACAGAGATCGTGTCTATCCTTCAGACATCAAGAAGCTATTTAACTGGTATAATCTTCTCATTTCAGAGGGGTACACGAAGTTTACTGAGGAACCTAATGAAACAAGCTCAGAGTCACAACCTGAATCTGAGGGTTAAAAAACTTATTTAATCTATAATCATTATTTATGAAAAATCTATTACTTATGACCGGAGTATCGGTATTAGGCCTGTCAGCTTTTGCTGAAGACTTACCGTTGCCTGAGGTCATTGAGAATTCAAATGCTAATGCGATTTCAGCCAATGCAAGATATGTAGTGGCTGATGGATATTCCGGTGTTAAGATCTATGACCTAGAGACAAACCAGTCTTACGACTATTCAGAAGGCTCTCCTAAGGGAAAATATGAAGCCGGCTTTGCCAATTGTGTAAGTAGCAATGGTATAGTCATTGGATATGGAGATTATGGGACACAGTATTGGATGGATGGAATATGGCATAAGCTAAAGGTGCCTTCAAATACCGTAGGCTCTGTACTAGTAAATTCAATAACTTCTGACGGAAGCAGAATTTGCGGTTCGTTAGGAATAGCTAATATAGGTCCAGACGATAAAGATATTCTTCGCCAAGTACCCTGTATCTGGAATTGGAATTCGGAAAAAGAGGAATTCGATTTGCCTATTATGTTGCCTCATCCGGAAAAGGATTTTTCCGGAAGAATTCCTCAGCTGATCACAGCTGTTGGCATATCTGAAGATGGCAAGACTGTCATCGGGCAGATTGTGGTGGCTACCGGTACCGTAAGGTATCCAATAATTTATAAGGAAAATGAGAATGGAGAGTGGAGCTATTCAATCCCGGATGAGGCTATATTAAATCCAGCAGGAGTAGTCTTTCCTGATTATCCCGGAGATGACGGACCTGCTGTGCCAGCTGAAGAAGCCTTTATGACACAATCTGAAATCGAACAATATCTTGAGGCTTTTGATGCATATGTCGATTCCGGCTATACTATTCCGGCTCCGGAATACCAGGATTTCATGACTCCGGAAGAAATTGCTGCATTTGATGCCGCTATGGATGCCTATAATGCTTTCTATGACAATTGGATTCCTTGGTGGAATATTTTTTATAAAGTTATCGATAAACTTCCGGATTATGAGTATAATTCAATTCGACTTTCACCTGATGGAAAGAAGTATGCATGTACTGTCATTGAAGAGTTCTTTGATCCAATAGCGAATATCGTTGGATATGCTCATGTCTGGGTCTTTGACATCGAATCAGGAGAAATCACTAAATACAATCAGAAAAACGATTTCACTCTCACCTATATGGCAAATGATGGTATCGCACTCGCGGTCACAGATTTGCATGGAGGTTCGGAAGCATATGTACTTAAAGACGGTGTTTGCAATGACATGCAGACTTGGATATCTACTCGTATTCCGGAATATGGTCCTTGGATTGAAGAGAATATGTTGGAAGGTGTCGATGTTGCTATCTTTGATGAGGAACTCGGAGAAGAAGTGTACGTTTACGAAGAAAAAGTCTTGACAGGTAGACCTTCTGCTACTCCGGACCTTTCTGTAATAGCTTTGGGAGTAACAAATGTATGGGACAGTGATGGAGACGGCAAATCATATATCTTCAATATGAAAGGAAATGCCGCTGTCTCAACACTAAAGCCTAATGAGACAGAAAATAGTATTTATGATCTTTCTGGGCGTAAGCTTAGACATTATTCAGCTCCCGGCATTTATATTGTCAACGGAGAAAAGAAAGTTGTCAGATAATGAAGTTGTTTCGACTTATTTTCATAATTTTTAGTTAATTTTGTATTCGTAAATAAATCGAAACAACTTAAATTACAAAATATTAAAAAATAAAAATCAGGCGATTCGGATATCCGAGTCGCCTGATTTTTTTAAATAATGTTAATTGATAATCTGGATAGCCAAATATTTGTTTTATTTTTGGCATGGTAATTGATAAGAATCGTGCAGAAACAGAAAAAACCAAAAAATAAAAAAGATATAGAAATGGCTAACGGAAAAATTGGGGTTACAACAGAAAATATTTTCCCCGTAA
The DNA here is from genome assembly GCA_964432215.1 of uncultured Sangeribacter sp. Taxonomy (GTDB): domain Bacteria; phylum Bacteroidota; class Bacteroidia; order Bacteroidales; family Muribaculaceae; genus Lepagella. The sequence continues at coordinate 7,605 of CAYSMP010000113.1, read as the reverse complement.
TCAAAAAATTTCTTTACAGCGATCATGAGATATTTCTCCGCGAGCTTGTAAGCAACGCGGTGGATGCAACACAAAAAATTCGTACACTTGCTTCTTTTGGTGACTTCAAAGGTGAACTTGGGACCCTTGACGTTCATGTTGACATCGATAAGGAAAAGGGTACTCTTACGGTCACAGACCGAGGGATCGGTATGGATAGTGAAGATGTAGACAAGTACATCAATCAAATTGCTTTTTCTGGAGCAGAAGAATTTCTTCAGAAATATAAGGATAATGCCAACAATATTATCGGTCACTTCGGACTTGGGTTCTATAGCGCCTTTATGGTATCTAAGAAGGTCGAAATACGTTCTCTTTCATACAAAGAGGGAGCAAAAGGAGTACTATGGATTTGCGATGGAAGCCCTGAATACACGATGGAAGAATGCGACAAAACCGATCGTGGAACTTCAATCACACTTTACATCGACGATGAAAGTAAGGAATTTCTTGAGCAGGCAAGAATCGACACTCTTCTGAAAAAATATTGCCGCTTCCTTCCCGTTCCTGTAATCTCCGGAAAGAAGCAGGAATGGAAAGATGGAAAGATGGTTGACACCGATGAGGACAATGTCGTAAATGCAACCGAACCGCTTTGGACTAAGAAGCCGGCAGATCTCACAGACGAAGATTATCTCAAGTTCTATCATGAACTTATGCCAGGACAGGATGATCCGATGTTCTGGATCCACCTTAACGTGGATTATCCTTTCACTCTTACAGGTATACTATATTTCCCGAAAATCAAAAATGAATTTGATGTAAGAAAAGACAGAATTCAGCTTTACAGTAACCAGGTGTATGTGACTGACCAAGTTGAGGGAGTTGTTCCAGAGTTCATGACTCTCATGCAAGGTGTGATAGATTCTCCGGATATACCACTTAACGTAAGCCGAAGCTATCTACAGGCAGATACTGCAGTAAAGAAGATTTCCGGATACATTTCAAAGAAGGTAGCTGAAAAACTTGACTCAATGTTCAAGTCCGACCGAAAGGCTTTCGAAGAAAAATGGGACGACATCAAGGTCTTTATAGAATATGGTATGCTGACCGATGAAAAATTCTTTGAATCGGCAAAGAAGTTCTATCTCTTGAAAGACGTTAATGGTAAATATTTCACTCTTGATGAGTATCATACTCTTGTAGAAGGAGAGCAAAAGGACAAAGACGGGCGTCTGGTATATCTTTACGCTACTGATAAGACAGCTCAGCACAGCTACATTCAGGCAGCAGAAGACAAGGGATACAGCGTTCTGCTTTTGGACGGACAACTTGAGCCGCATATGGTAGGGCTTCTTGAGCAGAAGCTCGAAGGAGTTAGCTTTGTTCGAGTCGATAGTGATACTCCAGAAAAGCTTATCCGCAAGACTGACGAAAAGGCAACTGGCCTTACAGCTGACCAGACCGAGGTCATGACAATTCTTTTCAAGTCCCAGATCCCTGATGTAGATAAGGCACAGTTTATGGTAGGTTTTGAAGCTATATCTGCTGAGGCTGCTCCGGCAACTATCACACAGAACGAGTTTATGCGTCGAATGAAGGATATGGCAGCCATGCAGCCCGGAATGAGCTTCTATGGCGACATGCCTGCGAGCTATTCTTTCACAGTCAACACCGACCAGCCTGCAGTCAAAGCAATAGTTGAGGAGACTGAAAAGGAAATAGGATCTAAGGCTTCCGAAATTCTCAAGCAAATTGCTTCGCTAAACGATGAGATTGCCAAAGCTTCCAAAGAGGCACAAGACAAGAAAGAAAAGGTGCCCGACATGAAGGAACAGAATGAAAAAGTGGCATCCCTCCGTTCGCAACTTGACAAAGAGGTAAGCGATTACGCAGCAGGTCTTCCAAAGGTAAAGCAGATTATAGATCTTGCGCTTCTGCAGAGCGGTCTTCTAAAGGGTGCAGCTCTATCTGAATTCATCAAGAGAACTGCAAAATTACTCTGATAGAACCTTACTTACTCAATAGTTAGTTAAGTAGCTCACAAGATTAAACGACAGATATAACAAAGTAGCTACAAGGGTCTTGATATGATGCCTCAAGATTATCTAACATATATCATATCATTAATTTTAGCGAGCGAGCTACTATTAATATAAATAAAGAAGAGAGATATTGCAATATCTCTCTTCTTTATTTATAGGCAGACTATACATCATATATCTCCTCGAAAAATCTTTTCGAACACGTCAGTCACTTTATTCACTTCGACTATATTTATATTGAATTTATCATGGATTCCCTTTAAATTCCCTGATGGAATGAAAATAGTCTCAAATCCAAGTTTAGCTGCCTCAGAAACTCTTTGGTCAATTCTTGTTATAGTCCTTATCTCCCCTGAAAGTCCCACTTCTCCAGCAAAAGCTGCATGTCGGGGTACGGCTACATCAAAGTTTGATGACATTACTGCTACTACCACTGCAAGATCAAGAGCCGGATCAGTCACCTTGAGACCTCCAGTGATATTTAGGAATACATCCTTTTGTCCAAGTTTGAAGCGAGCACGCTTTTCAAGCACAGCAAGCAGCATATTGAGCCGTCTTTGGTCAAATCCTGTGACACTACGCTGAGGAGTACCATAAGCTGCTGAAGAGACAAGAGCCTGAACTTCGACAAGAAAAGGGCGAGCTCCATCAATTGTCACGCCGATGGCAATTCCACTCATTTCATCCTGACGATTGTCGCTCAAAAGCATTTCAGAGGGATTCTTTACCTCGCGAAGACCTTTCGCCACCATTTCATATATACCTATCTCATTTGTAGAACCGAAACGATTCTTAATAGCTCTGAGTATACGATAAAGATACTGGCGGTCGCCTTCAAACTGAATGACTGTATCGACAATGTGTTCAAGTACCTTGGGACCGGCAATCGCTCCATCTTTATTGATATGTCCAACAAGTATTACCGGCACTCCTGAGTCCTTCGCGTATCGAAGAAGAGCAGCGGCACATTCTCGCACCTGGCTCACGCTGCCTGCAGCAGATTCAATGTCGGCAGAAGCTATAGTCTGGATTGAGTCAACGATGACAAGCTGAGGATTTACGTTCTCAATTTGGGAAAATATCCTATCAAGTTGAGTTTCTGTGAGGATAAATGTGTTGTCAGAAACTTTTCCAAGTCGGTCGGCTCGGAGTTTAAGTTGCGAGGCTGATTCTTCACCACTGACATAGAGAATCCTACGATTGCGAATAGAAAGAATGTTCTGAAGCAGAAGAGTAGATTTGCCAATTCCCGGCTCTCCACCAAGAAGAGTTAAACTTCCTGCTACAAGACCACCTCCGAGCACTCTATTGAGTTCCTCAGATGGCATATGAATTCTCGGTTCGTCGAGAGGCTGAATCTCAGATAGCTTTATAGGGCGAGATCCTTCAGTGGAAAGTAGACCTTTCTTTTTCGAAGTCTGTTTTGTAGATACTTTTTCTTCAACAAACGTATTCCACTCACCACAAGCCGGACAACGCCCCATCCATTTAGGAGATTCGTAGCCACACGAATTACAGAAATATACTGATTTAATAGTCGACTTTGCCATAATGTCATCTTGTCCTTCTCATGAATTCAGAAACTGTAATAGCCGTAGCAGCAGCCACATTAAGCGACTCTGCATGCGGCCGTGAGGAAAAACTCGGTATCAGCAGTGGCTGATTCACTTTCTTCCTGACTTTTTCACAAAGACCTTGACCTTCGCTGCCCATCACAACAAAAGCAGGAAGCCTCAGGGGAGTGGTGTAGATATCAGAGCCATTGAGTAAAGTGCCGCATACAGGGATTTCCTGATTATCTTCTATTATCTCTATTAAATCTTTTTGGGTGAAACGTACCATCCCTACTGCACCCATAGATGACTGAACCGCTTTCGGATTGAAAGGATCTGCACATCCTGAGCCTATGACAACACGTGACACACCAAACCAAGACGCAATCCTAAGTATAGTACCAAGATTACCAGGATCCTGTACTCCATCAAGCATAAGTGTCAAGCCGGATTTATATTCCTCACAAGTAAAATCCAGAGGCTCCGGAATTTTATATATCGCTACCACGTCAGGAAGAGATGGAAACTGAGACAGCTTCTTCATATCGGATTCAGATACAGTATAGACAGGATAAGCACTGTATCTTTCAATTGCTTCAGTATCTCTTTCCATAACTATTATTGCCTCCGGAGTGAAGAGGCGAATCGTGTCTGAAACGCATTTTCTTCCTTCAGCAATAAACAAGCCAAGCTTCTCCCGCTGCTTGCGAGAAGTAAGCCGGCAATAAAGATTCAATTTAGTTTTTGACAAATTCATATGCAAATATAAAAAAAAATTCCCTTATAGATGTTGTAAACATAGAAAAAATTATTAATTTTGTAGGAATAAACAGGAAAAACGAAGATGAAATTCATAGGAGCACACGTAAGTACCGAAGGGGGAGTAGCGAATGCACCCCTGGAGGCGATTGCCATAGGGGCTAAAAGCTTTGCGCTTTTCACAGGAAGTAGCAACCGCTGGACATCAAAAGCTATTCCCGAAGAAGAGGTTGAGTCATTTAAGAATAACTGCCGACGTGGAGGCTTTAAGCCAGAACAGATTCTACCTCATGACAATTTTCTAATCAATTTAGGCAGTCCAGATCCGCAGAAATTGCATCTAAGTAGAAAATCATTTCTTGATGAAATGAAACGATGTGAGCAATTAGGACTGATAATGCTGAACTTTCATCCCGGTAGCCACGTTAATGAAATTGATGAGGAAAAATGCCTGAATCTTATAGCCGAATCTATTAATCTAACACTTGAGAAAACCACGGGGGTATCTGCAGTATTAGAATCAACGGCGGGACAGGGAAGTAATCTCGGTCATCGATTTGAGCATCTTGCTCATATCATTTCTAAAATAGAAGACAAGTCGCGAGTTGGGGTCTGTATCGACACTTGCCATACATATTCAGCAGGTTATGACTTGGCAGATGAAGAAGGCTACTATGAGACTTGGAAAGCTTTTGATGAAATCATTGGGCGAGAATATTTAAAAGCTCTTCATCTCAATGATGATCTCCGAAAACTTGGCTCAAGAATAGACCGACATGCAGAAATCGGGAAAGGTACACTCGGAATGGAGTTTTTCAAGCGTCTTGTCAACGATCCTCGCTTTGATAATATGCCAATTATACTTGAAACCCCCAATCCGGCTATATGGCCAGAGGAGATCAAACTCCTATACAGCATGATACACACTTCTCCCTCTTGATAAGATCACAAAACTTATGACTAAATTAAAACCTTAAATATCTAAAAATATGGCAATACAAAAACCTGACCTAGGTTTCTGGAAACTATGGAACCTAAGCTTTGGATTCTTTGGAGTCCAGATAGCTTATGCGCTGCAGAGCGCCAACATTTCGCGTATCTTCGCCACACTTGGTGCGGATCCTCACAGTCTCAGCTATTTTTGGATACTCCCCCCATTGATGGGTATCCTTGTGCAACCAATAGTAGGAGTATCGTCAGACCGTACTTGGTGCCGTCTTGGACGTCGTCTTCCCTACCTGCTATTTGGAGCATTGATCGCAGTGATCGTAATGTGTCTTCTTCCAAATGCCGGTAGTTTCGGTCTTACTGTAGCTGGAGCGATGGTGTTCGGTTTCATAGCCCTTATGTTTCTAGATACTTCCATCAACATGGCCATGCAGCCTTTCAAGATGCTTGTAGGAGATATGGTCAATGAAAAGCAAAAAGGTCTGGCATATTCGATACAAAGTTTCCTCTGCAATGCGGGTTCGCTTGTAGGCTATCTTGCTCCGATCGTCTTGACAGCCATTGGTATCAGCAATATAGCACCACAGGGAATAGTGCCGGATTCAGTCACATATTCTTTTTATATAGGAGCCGGTGTGCTTATTTTGTGTGTCATCTACAGTTTTGCTACAATCAAAGAAATGCCTCCAGCAGAATATGCTCGTTTTCATGGCATAGATACATCCAAGACTGAAAAGAAAGAAAAATTCAACCTTATGAAGCTTCTTAAAGAAGCACCATCCACATTCTGGACTGTAGGACTTGTACAATTCTTCTGCTGGTCAGCATTCCTCTTTATGTGGACCTATACCAACGGAGCAATAGCTGGAAGTGTATGGGGCACTCATGATGTGGCCTCAGCCGGATATCAGGAAGCAGGCAACTGGGTAGGTACTCTATTCGCTGTTCAAGCCATTGGATCCGTTCTCTGGGCAATTGTCATTCCCCGCTTTGGCAATCTAAAGACTGTCTATATCGTGAGTCTGCTTCTTGGAGCAGTTGGATTTGTATCTACAATCTTCTTTGCTGACAAATACATGCTTTTTATCAGCTATCTTCTCATAGGATGTGCATGGGCAGCCATGCTCGCTCTTCCATTTACGATCCTTACCAATTCGCTTAAGGGTGGAAATATGGGAGCATACTTGGGTCTTTTCAACGGAACCATTTGCCTGCCACAAATTGTGGCAGCAGCTCTCGGAGGTGTCCTTTTGAATATGCTTGGAGGCAATCAGAGCTACATGCTTGTGGCTGCAGGTGTGCTTTTGGTGCTTGGGGCAGCTTCGGTATGCTTTATAAAGCTCACTTCGGGAGAGAATGCGAATCAGGAATAATAAGATAAAATGACAAGGATAATCGAATATAAAGGTGTGGAGATCCACAGGGCAGAGAAGCAAGTATTGAAGGACGTCTCGTTCTCAATAGGAGAAGGAGAATTCTGCTATCTTGTCGGAAGGGTTGGAAGTGGAAAGAGTTCACTTCTAAAGTCGATGTATGCTGAAGTGCCAGTCTATTCAGGAGAAAAAGCAGACGTGCTTGACTATGATATGCTGAATTTAAAGAGAAGACAGATTCCATATCTAAGACGAAATATCGGTATAGTCTTTCAAGACTTTCAGCTACTGCAAGACAGATCTGTCTATGAAAATTTAGTATTTGTGCTTCGGGCAACCGGCTGGAGCAACCGCACGGATATGGATCAGCGTATTGAAGACGTACTAATTGATGTTGGGATGCAGAACAAAAGCTATAAGATGCCTCACGAACTCTCCGGTGGCGAACAACAACGAATAGTCATAGCACGCGCTCTGCTAAACAATCCCAAATTAATTCTTGCCGACGAGCCAACGGGTAATCTTGATCCGCAGACAGGAATTACTATCGTCACACTTCTACATAGCCTGGCATCAAATGGACATTCAGTGCTCATGGCTACCCACAACCTCCAACTTTGCGAAGATTTCCCAGCCCGAGTGTTAAGGTGCAGAGACAAAGAACTTGTAGACGAGATCTGAGCGAAAACATCTATGATTTTAGGTTGCAGAAGACACTGCAACCTATTTTTTTATCATTTGTATATGTTTTTTGAAGAAACCACTAATTATTTATGGGGTTTAGATTTCTTTATATCAAAAAAAATGATTAAATTTGCACCAAAATCGGGATGACCCGCTTAATGCAGGGCATTTCAATCCCGAACACCATGAAATGATCGAATATTAGCATCTATAACAAGCTATTTAATTATGGCAGAAAAGAAAGAAAAACTGTTTGACATGTTC
>CAYSMP010000112.1:0-12872 GCA_964432215.1 uncultured Sangeribacter sp. | reverse complement strand
CAAAAAAAAGCAGTAATTTTGCACTCGGATGAGCCCTCCACGACCAGCTCCCCGTGAATCCCCCAGATCTTGACCGAAGCAAGGGTAGCGGGTTGAGCGGTGCGATGAAGTAAGTTCATCCACCTGCCTCTTTAGCTCAGTTGGCCAGAGCACGTGATTTGTAATCTCGGGGTCGTTGGTTCGAATCCGACAAGAGGCTCTCCCACAAAAAGGCGTGACGGCATTAGCCGCCTCGCCTTTTTTTTAATGATAAATGATGAGTTATCAATGATAAATTCCCCATTATATAGAGATTCTAAAATTCCAAATTCCTAAATTCTAAATTAAATCATGTATATCTTCAATATAACATACGTCATCCCCAACAAACGTAAAGATTCATTTATAGACTGGGCAAAAGGTGAAGGACGCCTATCTGCCGCTTCCGACAGGCTGAAAGACTATAAGGTGATAACGGTAGCCGCCATCCCCGGCGACAAGGATTTTGCCAAACAGGATGAAAAGAACTTCTCCGTGCAGATGCACTTCGACTCAATAGCCGACTGCCGCAAATGGAACGAGAACTGCTTCCCTGCCTTCATGGACTCCTACGCCAAGTGGCACGGACCCAACCCATTATTTTTTGCTACCATCCTCAAGGAACTCTAATAATTATGCATTGGGCATTATGAATTATGAAATGGACCTAAAGGACTACGACAAAATAATAATGGGCATCGACCCTGGCACCAACATAATGGGCTACGGAGTCCTCGGCATAAAGGGAAAGAAACCTGACGTAATCGTGATGGGCGTTATCAAACTAAATCGATTCGAGACCCATTATATGCGTCTTGGCCGCATCTATGAGCGTGTCAGCGGACTTGTGCAGCAGTACCTTCCTGACGAACTTGCTATAGAAGCCCCGTTCTTCGGGAAGAACGTACAATCGATGCTTAAGCTGGGGCGTGCACAAGGGGTAGCCATGGCGGCAGCGCTCGCACGCGATATACCCATTACGGAGTATCCCCCTCTCAACGTGAAAAAAGCCGTCACAGGCAACGGTCAAGCCTCCAAGGAACAGGTTGCCAATATGCTGAAGCATCTCCTCTCCATTCCTGAAGAGAAGATGCCGGATGCCCTTGACGCCACCGACGCGCTCGCCGTGGCGCTATGCCATATGTATGAATCTGCAAAACCGGAGATCGCCAAAGGCCCGAAATCTTGGAAAGACTTTCTCGCCAAAAATCCCGACCGCATTGCACCCCGACGAAAATAGCCAATATCATTCGAGATAATTCTCGATTAATTCCGAAAAAGCCTGATTAATTCCGAGAAAATAAATCTTTAATAGATCCTAGCGATGAAAGCACCGAAGTAGCCTCATAAGGAATGTAGACGGTCTTGTTGTCATGTCCATCAGCCATGCTCTTGAGAGTCTCGATATATTTCTGCGCAAGCATGTAAGCGGCAGGATCTGTCTGCGACTGAGACACTGCGTCGGCAACATTGCGTATGGCATCGGCTTCTGCTTGTGCACGCAACACTTGCGCCCTCGCTTCTCCTTCAGCCTTGAGGATGGCAGCCTGTTTCTCGGCTTCCGCCTGATTGATCTGCGACATTTTGTGACCCTCTGAACGCAAAATCAGCGACTGTTTCTCACCCTCGGCATTGAGGATTTCTGCACGACGGTTACGCTCGGCTTGCATCTGTTTCTCCATGGCCACGCGCACACTCTCAGGGGGTGTGATATCTTGCAGTTCCACTCGGTTTACCTTCACTCCCCATTTATTAGTGGCATCATCAAGGATTGACTGCAATTTGGCGTTGATAGTGTCGCGCGAAGTCAGCGTTTCATCAAGTTCAAGCTCACCAATTACATTTCTAAGCGACGTCTGAGTCAGTTTTTCAATTGCATTCGGCAGATTATCAATCTCATATACTGATTTCTTTGGATCTACAATTTGAAAATAAAGAAGTGCATTGATTTCCGTGGTAACATTGTCGCGCGTGATGACTTGTTGCGATGGGAAATCATACACTTGTTCGCGCAAATCTATTACCGATGTAGTGGATACGCGGATACCGCCACGTCCAAAAGCTCCGTTTGGTTCGATGCGGCGGGTATAAATCACTTTAGGCTTGTCAATGAATGGAATGATAAAGTTAAGACCTGGTTGGAGCACTGAATGGAATTTACCGAGACGCTCCACCACTTTTGTCTCGGACTGAGGCACAACCTTAACTCCTGCAGTGATTATAAGCACCACAAGGATAAGGATCACACCAGCTACAATAATCGTCGTCATAATTCTTTATTTTTAGTATTCAAATAGGTTATTTATCAATTTGTCTGTTTGTCAAATTGCCTGATGGCTCTCTCCGCTTTCCACTATAAGTACTATTGAATCATATCCCACCACGCGTACCTCCTCGCCCGGTGTGAGCGGAGCTCCGTGCTTGGCAGGACGCACCTGCCAGACATCACCATCTATACGCATACGAAGGCAATCCGGAGCAGCTATTACCGTACCGGTACGTCCGATTAATGCGTCCATACCGGTCGCAGCATGTTCAGAGCCCTTATGAAGTACCTTCACGAGTCGTCCGCGGAGCCGATAGGTAGAGGCATAGAGTATTCCGGTAGCAGCCACAAATGTGATTATCGTAGGAATCCAATCCCCACCAAGAAGCGCACATACCATCGCTGCCAACGCCCCCGACCCGACATAAAGACATGTTGTCGACATAGTCAGCAACTCAGCTACAAGGAATCCAACCCCTAATATCAGCCAAAAACTCCATAGTCCCATAATTTCAGTCAGTTTAGTGATTACACTACAAAGATAAACAAAATTCCGTAAATCTCCAAGAAAAACATTCCTCGTGCCTGACTCATTTGCGTCTATTACGCGTTTTTTTTGAGTATTTTTACTCGATATTACGAATTTTTCATTAACTTTGCATATCGGCAGAGAATCTGACACTCAATAGAATTTTTCTGAACTAAACCTAAATACTTACGACAATGGTTAATTTCTCACTTGAGGGCAAGGTTGCCCTCGTGACCGGTGGCGTCTATGGCATCGGATTCGCTATTGCGAAGGCCCTCCACGAGCAGGGCGCACGCATCGTCTTCAACAGCAATACCCAATCAGGCGTTGACATGGGCTACGCCAACTATAAGGAAGCCAATATTGATGCAAAAGGCTATCTCTGCGACGTGACCAACGAAGAAGAGGTCAAGGCTATGGTTGCCGACATTGAGAAAAATATCGGCGTAATCGATATCCTTGTCAACAACGCAGGTATCATCAAGCGTATCCCCATGACCGATATGGACGTGAAGGAATTCCGTCAGGTTGTCGACATCGACCTCATCGGCCCATTCATCTGCGCTAAAGCTGTAATCCCCAGCATGATCAAGAAAGGCCACGGCAAGATCATCAACATCTGCTCCATGATGAGCGAACTTGGGCGCGAAACTGTCAGTGCTTACGCAGCAGCCAAGGGTGGCCTCAAGATGCTGACCCGCAACATCTGCTCCGAATATGGCGAACACAACATCCAGTGCAACGGCATCGGCCCGGGTTACATTGCTACTCCCCAGACCGCTCCGTTACGTGAGATCCAGCCCGACGGCAGCCGTCACCCTTTCGACCAGTTCATCATCGCAAAGACTCCCGCTGCTCGCTGGGGTACTCCTGAAGACCTCATGGGTCCGGCAGTGTTCCTCGCTTCGGATGCTTCAAACTTCGTCAACGGCCACATCCTCTACGTAGACGGCGGTATCCTCGCCTACATCGGCAAGCAACCTTGATATTGAGGAATATGGAGGGCAGGATTCCCAGCCTGCCTCATGCTCTACAATCTATTCTACCGGGGGGTGGCTTCGGCCACCCCTATGACCTACCTAATAATCAATGAACGAAGAATTTAAAGAAGTAGCGGAAAGCTATACGTTGCCCCAAGCCATCAAGGAGGCACAGAGGTGTCTACACTGCAAGGTGCCCGGTTGCAAAAAGGGATGCCCGATCAGCAACGATATCCCTGACTGGATCGCAGAACTTGCCCACGGTAATTTCGGCAACGCCATAGAAATCATCCACAATCGAAGCAATCTCCCCGCAGTCTGCGGACGCGTATGCGCCCACGAACGCCAATGTGAAGGCAATTGTGTCCTTGCCAAGAAGGGTGAAGCCATACATATAGGTAAACTCGAGCGTTTCGTCGCAGACTTCGACAGCGAGGCAGGATGGAGTCATGAGAATATTCCTGAGAAAACACGTGGCCGAGTAGCTGTAATCGGTTCCGGCCCTGCCGGACTGACGATTGCCGGCGACCTTTCCCGCCAGGGATTCCATGTAGAGATATTCGAGATGGGTATCGAGCCGGGTGGTGTGTTGATGTTCGGAATCCCCGAATACCGTCTGCCTAAGGAAGTGGTGCGCCGCGAGATAAAGAAGATCGAGAATCTCGGAGTCAAGATCCACAACCGCACAACAATCGGACAGAACTACACTATTGACCGTCTATTTGAAGAAGGTTTTGATGCAATCTTCATGGGAACAGGTACAAACCGCCCCAAGACTCTCCAGATTGAAGGTGGCACACATCCGGGTGTCCGACAAGCCGTATGGTTCCTACGTCGAGTTAGCCTATTCAACCAGGGGTTCATCAGCAAGGATGAAGTTGTGATAGGCGAAGGCGACCGAATAGTTGTGATAGGATGCGGCAACACTGCTATGGATGCTGCCCGCTCTGCACTCCGTATGGGAGCGGCAGAAGTGACAGTGGTCTACCACCGCGACATCAACTGCATGTCGGCTCTACGCGCCGAATACGACGATGCCGTCGAAGAAGGCGTGAAATTTATGTGGAACACCAATGTTGTGAAAGTCAATGGCGCTGAAGGGCTTCGTCTCGAATCAATAGAGATTGAGAAAGACGGCGAGCGCTCCACAATGCCGGTAGACCGTGTGATAATGGCCGTCGGATCAGCTCCAGCATCGCGTATCGTAGACTCCACCGAAGGCATAGAGGTAGACAGCCGTGGTTATGTACTGACACGTGATACCCCATACGGAATGACTACACGCAAGGGTGTCTTCGCCGGAGGCGACGTAACCAACCGCCCAGCTACGGTGGTCCACGCCATGCAGGACGCCAAGAGAGTGGCTGAGGGTATAGCCAAATACATCGATGCCATCAAACTCATCGAATCGATAGGTTAAGAGCGCCCAACGGCAAAGTAAAGATCAATAAGAAAGAGGCTCATCTGCATGAGCCTCTTTCTTATTAATTGCATTCCGGGCAATCACGATTTGCCCCACTTATTGTTTGCACTCAATACTTTACTGCTTACTGCTCAATACTTAATGTTTACTGTTCAATGCTTACTGTCTACTATCTACAGTATTTCCCGATAATTGCCCAATGTATTTCGCAGTCGCTCTACAATCATCATCTGCAATTCGCGAGGAGCCACTACTGTCACATCAGGCCCCATAGCCATAAGCTCGCTTATGAGTTCGTAGTTTAATTTCAATTTATAATGAAATATAGAAAAGAAGTCGTGGATCTCCTCCTGCTGCGAATGATGTAGGGGCAAAGCCCGGAGGTATTTAGCACGTGTTGGGGAAGTCTGGATCGTGACATTCCTGACCGGGGCTTTTGAAGATGTGATACCGACGATACTGCCAAAATAATCTTCCATCCTTATACCACGGGGCATCTTGAATTTTCTTGAGGTTACTTCCATCTCCGTCACTCGGTCGAGCGCATATGTGCGCAGCCCTCCCCCTTCCTTTTCCCCAAACATATACCACCGCTGCTTGTAGAGTTTCAAAAAGTAGGGAGCAAAGAGTATTCCTACCTCCGGACGCGAGCGCGCGAAACCTGCATAGGTGAAAACCACCATATGGTTTTTGCTCATAGCCTGCGAGACGATCGGCAAGAACTCTCTTGCTGATGGAATGTCCTCAATTTCTACCCTTCCGGAGGAAGTGCCAAGTTCCTGCATAACGCTTGTGGCTACCGAGTTGTTGAGCGTCCAATCTGCAAACTGTTTGACGTAGGGAGACTCATTGGAATCGATGCGATATGAACCATCAGGGTCACACAGTATCTCAATGCTGAAGCTCTCCTCAATACCGCGACGGTACTTATAGAATGTTCGGTCAGCCATAGGGTTTCCACCGGAATGTGGCGATCTTATCCAAAGGTCGTTGAGATCATTCTTGGAGATTCTACCATGCTTGAGGATTGTATCTACAATCCATATATAGCGTGATATCTTGTCTTTAGCCATACTTTAGAGCACTGCGATCTTGACAGGCTTCTTGCCATCTACCTTGATGATATATATACCTTTCTGGAGAGTGAATCCCAAGCTTCCTGCAACCGGACATTCAGACACCACAATTCGACCAGCCATATCGAAAACCTGTACACCACTGTGTCCGTCAAGACCGTTGACGGTCACAGCATCACCTAAAACTTCTACATCAGGCGTCGCCATTCCTCCAATTTCACCGATAGCACCCGGATTGGCCGAAACATACTGCTCGATAATAATGTCGTGGAAGTTGATACCCTTGTTTTCAATTGAAGCACGATCAATGCGGACATTACATAGCTCAGTTCCCTCATAAATATGCGTGAACTTATAAGTCTTCTTTTCGGAAGTCTTGAACTTCATTTCGGCCAGATCATTGCTTTCTTCAGCTACTCCGTCGCCATCAATGTCAGTGTTTACACTAAGCTTTACCGACTGAGCACTTTTATCTGAATTTCCACAGAATAGAGTGATCTTGAATGGTGCCTGTATTTCGTTGACCTGTATATAGCATGAGCCTACTTTACCTTGCTTCCCGATAAAACCTACAGCATTCTTCGAAGCCCCTTTGTCATCGTTTGAATAGACAGGATATGGAGACAGATTACCAAAGGCGACAAGGCGGCCTCCGTCTGTCCCCATCACAAGATTGTCAAACTGTTCCTCAGCCTTTACCCCCTTCATGATGTCAGCTTGGTTACCGGCAATGATTGTACCCCATTCTGAATCACCGAAAGACGCGGGAGTGGTGTGGAAGTCGGTATAGAAAAGCGTACCTCCGGGGACTGCAGTAAAGCTCCATACTTCGCCCTCGGTCACTCCGGTGTCGTTTACCGCATCAACACGCCAGAAATAAGCTGTATTTGGTTCTATACTTTCCGGGATAAACGTAGTGTCATCCAAATCAGAAGCGATCTCTTCAAGAGTATCAGCCGTCTTCCCTAAGTATACATTGTAGCGGATAGTTCCGAAATAATCCTTGGTAGAGTTGTTCCATTTAAGTACTACGTCAAGAGCCTTTTCTTCAGATCCTTCTGCAGGAGCCACAAGCACAGTTTGTTCCGGAGCAAATGGCTCGGATGTCATCGTTTGAAGGACCGGTGACTCAACAGATCGCATCGTGTCCTCACCTATGGCATAGACACGGAAGTAGTAAGGTTTGTTCTCCTCTAAGTTTTCTACTTTCAGCGTTGTCTCTCCAGCGGCTACACGTCCAGCCTCATTATATTCCTTCCCATCTGTCGATAGCTCAACCACAAAACCTGTTTCATCGTCAGAATTGTCAGTCCACTGAAGAGTGATGGCATTTTTCTCATTCTTCACTGAACGGAGATCGGTAGGATTCTTCATGTAAGGATATGGAGAGTCGATGGTGAAGACATAGTTTTCTATGTTTGCATAACCGTTTTCGGCTATAGCGGCAGCATCCGTCGGATTCTCGGGATCAAGTCCGTTAAGGATTTCCCATTCATCTGGAATTCCGTCGCCATCAGTATCAAGAGGTTTATAGCCGCCGTAGAGCATGCCTGTGCCCTTATGAGGAAGAATCTTCTCAGTGGTGATGCCACCTGTCGTACCAAATGATCCGAAGGAGGCAAGCTCATCTATAAGGTATTGATCTACTTCATCACGTACCGGAAGCGACGCTCCGGCATTCGCGAGCACATACTCAAGTGCCTCGGGAGCCGTCATGCGTCCCTCTATTACAGGCACTCCTTTTGGGGCGCCACGGTCTACCAAAGCATCCGTTGTAGCCACTCTGGCTCCTCCCGACTTAGCATATTCCTCATCGCTCATCTCATGGCCATCAAGGACGCCATCTATATTGGAATCATACCAGTTGCCCTCGGCAAAGTATTTGAAGTTGGCATTACCTCCTACAAGTGGATATGCAGCTTGTTTCCATGGACCGGTAATCCAATAGTTGCCCGATATTTCAGCCCATGAATCCCCTGCACTGTCACCACCCATATTGTACGCAGCCTCCTTGCCCCAATTATAGGATACATTGTTGACAAACTGATTAAGACCTTTTACCTTTGGATTGCGTGTGGCGTTTTCAATATAAAGATTACGGAAAAGGGTCACGCCGTTGTCGGTCTGTATCAAGCCACCACAGGAATGTGGTTGAAGTCCCTGCCCAATAATCGAATTCTGAATCGTGACATTGGCCGGCCCATTTCCCTTGTCATTGCTGCTGACCGAAAAATTCTCATCACGCCCCCAAAGCACAGACATATGATCAAAAATCATGTCATGACCTGAAGCGACTCCGGCAGCATCTTTGCCGCTATCGCCACTTACCCCCATTCTTACTCGCAGATAGCGCACTATAATATTATTGGCATTCGAGAAAGACACCCCGTTACCATATACCTGCACACCTTCACCAGGAGCAGTCTGACCAAGAATCGTGAGATTGTTTTTGAATGTAAGTCGGCTCTTGAGGTGAATTACTCCAGATACGTCAAATACCACTATACGATTTGGTTTAGACACCGCATCGCGTAGCGAACCTGTACCGCTGTCATTAAGGTTAGTCACATGGTAGATTTCACCGCCGCGTCCACCGGTAGCAAAGCGGCCAAAACCTTCAGCACCCGGAAATGCCAGAAGAGCATCTTGTGCGCTGGCAGAGACTGCCGTAAGCAGCAGACCTCCGATTCCAAGGCATTTTAGTAATCCTTTCTTCATGATGTTATTTCATTCTTATTGTTGTTTCAATGTTCTTCTCCTACTCGCTCATACCAAAAGCCAGGAGTCAGCATATGGTCAGCAAACTCTGTAAGTGACATTCCGGATGGAACATTCCTTTCTTCTTCCGGCAGCAGGCTATCGCACTGGGTGGCGATTTCTTCAAGTGGAAGATAGGAAAAAGAATCCGGATACATTTCCAATTGCTGGGCAATTGTCATGGCTGCCTTATCGTCCCCAAACAAGGCAGCTCTGAGCAAAAGATCTTCACCACGTTTAGAGTCATACGGCAGTCCGCGACCCATAAGAAAGGCTGTGCCGGCAAGCGCTGATGCCTTCGCCATCCTCGATTTCTCGGGAAGATTCCCAGAAAGCACATCTTCGGGATTGTTTAGAATGAGCTCCATATAGTTAAGTGCCGCAGCTGGAAGTCCTTGGTCAGCAGCTCGCTCATACCATCGGAAAGCTCCCTTTAGATCCTTATCTACATACTCCCCATGCTGCAAAAGCCACCCAATATTATTGGCAGCCTTCGCATCTCCTTCCCATGCGGCAGAAAGCATCATATCATAGCCATGCTGACGATCGTCGGGAAGAGAATCACGCGCAAAGAGACGATATCCCTCCATAGCGATCTCTGCCACCTCCTCAGGGGAAGTGGCAAAAGCAAACACAGGGAAAGTCACCGACAAAGCTAATATAATAACACGAATTATTCTCATACCGCAAATAATCCTATTTAGAATCTCACTTTCCTTATCATAGAACCCTGTTTCAGCACATAAATGCCCTTAGACAAACCTGTAGGACAGCTATCGAATGTGCCTACATAAAGGCCAGTAAGAGTATATACTGAAATAGGAAGTCCGGTATTGGCGGCTTCAATCATTTCTGCATCGGCAGATATCTTAGCGCCAGCTTCAAGCTTGATGCAATCATAAAGCACACCACTCTTGTCCTTACAGTTGGAAGCAGTGAAAGTAATCTCGTTTTCACCTATCTGAAGATCAGATGCAGGGAAGGAGAATGACTTTACGATATGGCGCCCTGCAAGAGTGGCACTTCTGCGTATTGATCCGTCATCTTGAAGGCTCCACGCCTGCTTT
The DNA here is from genome assembly GCA_964432215.1 of uncultured Sangeribacter sp. Classification (GTDB taxonomy): domain Bacteria; phylum Bacteroidota; class Bacteroidia; order Bacteroidales; family Muribaculaceae; genus Lepagella. Next base: position 2,756 of record CAYSMP010000112.1, on the reverse strand, counting down.
GACTTGCCATTGACCGTAGCAGTAATTGTCGGAGAATTAGACACTCCGGCTATCGATGCTGTCAGCAATGCATCGCCTTCATATATGCGGTCGAGATGGAACTTAACAGTCCAAGTGCCATTTTTAGTCTGGGCATTATACCAATCCTGGGCAGGATTGCTCTCTCCTATACGATATTCCAAGGCTGCCGGTTGCCACTGCCATGCTTCATACGCGCGAGGGTAGTCACTGCAGTTGAAGCCATCCGCAAGACGATTGTTCTCCCCGATGTTCCATAGCTGATGTTCTAATGTCAGAGGAGACCATTCGATACTTCCAAGGTCTGTTTCGCTGTCGGAAATATCGATATCGTCTACACAAAGCTCATCAGTAATAGTTCCCGTAGTAGCATAAGCATAAAGAGAATACGATCCTTTTCTGACAGAAGGTATGCTAAAATTTCCTTCAGCATCCGTTAGAGTCCAGAACATATAATTTCCGCCTTGCGACAGAAGACTGCCACCGGGAGCTGCAAGCACAACTTTTACATTGCCGGCATCCTGCCCTGTGGTAATGTTAATTTTACCGCTGACCGTGGCACGATCAAGAGGATAATATTCATTCTCAAACCAAGTGAAAGGCCATTCAGCCTTCAACTTGGCAGCTTTCTCACGGGCATCTTCAATCATCACCTCACGGTTCTCTCCATTATTTACATATATCATGAAGGGACCGAAGATCTGATGATGATCGTCGTCATAAGTGGTGGAAGATGCACCCAAGTGCTCACCCTGGAGCATCTGTATGGTAATAGGTGATTTGCTGGTGGCATGTACGGTGAGTTCCTGACGCATCGGACCGCCGTTGATCCATTCATAACTCACAGGAATGTTCCAGACACCGACCTTCCCGTTCATAAGACCATGAAAGTCGTCGTAGTCAATAAACTGAGCCCAGTTATATTTTGTATAAATGCTTCCGTCCGAAAGATAGTAGGTGGCATCTTGTACAGAATTCTTCTCGGCTACTGCCATTTCTGAGTTAGAAGGGATCATGCCTTGCATCACCTCGTCAACATATCCATCGAGGAAGTCAGATGCAAGCCGCGTGCACACACGGGTTTCCTTTACCGGGCCCACTCCACCCTTTGAAGTGTCGGCGCTTCTGCTGTTGCCGTGCACTATCACGTAGGTATAGACACCGCTCTCACCCTTACGAAGGATGTATCCATGCTCATATGTAGGGAGAGCATCATTGGCACCTGATGTGTAAACCACCTCCGCATAATCATCGTCATTCCTGACGATACGCGCCTTACCTGCGGACAGTGCCCTGTTTTTATTTGTAGTGTAATCGAAATATATACCATTGTTGCCTAAGATATTGGCATCTCCATTTGAAGGATGTTTCATAGTCTTAGCCATACCCTTGCTGTCGATGCTGAGGGTAATGATACCATTCGACATTGTGCAAGTCCTGTCAGATTTAAGGTCGACTATCACATTGTCGGCCAATGCACCGACCCACACTCCAACCATCAAGGCACTTAAAGTAAAGATTCTCATTTATGATGAAGGTTTTTTAGTTATTATCCAAATATTTCAACTTGCAAATATAATGAATTTTCTCCTAATACGCAATCCGCTATACCCAAATTAGCAAAATTTAGTTAAATCCCACACCTTTATCCCAATTAATTCGTTATATCATAAGAAACCTTTAAATTATTAAAACTATGAGTGACATACTAAATGAAGAAGAAAGAAAGGAACTCCCCGACAGCGTATTCGGGCTTCCAGAACGACGTGAATACCCCATGCCCGATGCAGCTCACGTAAGGGCAGCCGAATCCTACTTCCGTTACTGTCCCGAAGACCTCAAACCGAAATTGGCACGCGCCATCCTCGCCAAAGCACAGGAATTCGGGGTCGACGTCCAATCCCCGACAATCCTCTCCTACGCTGAGGAATAACATGGATCAAATATTTTGACCATAAGTCTTTGCTCCATCAGAATAAAAAAGAAGCACCTCCCACAGAGATGCTTCTTTTTTATTAAATCGGGTGTTCCGGTTGGGGAAACTCCAACCAAATTATATCTTAGATATCAATGATTTAAAATTCCAAATATTCAAACTCCAACATTTGCTCCTTAGATGCATAGCGGCAATTTTCATAGCATTGCCTCATCAGATAAACAGATATTGCATTCAAGTTCTCTAACTTGTCGACACTATAACGTTTTTACATACTATGTTAGTACAATAGGATATAGAAAATGTATCCACTCATTCATTTATAATTGTATTTAAATCAGATTGTACGCTTTCAATTTCCGAGTATCCTGAAATTGGGAATCCATTATCTAACACTTCAGACTTAAAGGCAACTCTTTTCCCTTTACAGAGCATTGTGCCAATGTTCAAAATAAGGTCATATAGTTTGTGTCCTTGAATATGAAGATAGGCATTTTCGGGAGTAAGACCTTCTATAGCAAAATTATCAGGCAAACTTAAAGGAGTCAATTCTGCATCAAAAAGTTCTTTTACATTTTGCAAATATGGCTGGCCATTTTCTTCAAGGTCTACTCGTCTCAACTGCGAAGGCATACATTTATTAAACTTGGTCACATTCCACAGTCGATTGTGTTCTGGATTCTGATAGTAAACAAGATATAGAAGTGGCTTATAAACAATCCGGGACAATTGCTTTAAGAAAGACACAAAACTAAATTCACTATCCGGTACTTTCTCTCTGAATCTATATTCAAGATGCTCT
>CAYSMP010000111.1:0-12974 GCA_964432215.1 uncultured Sangeribacter sp. | reverse complement strand
ATGTGGTTATAGTGCTTATCAGGTAGAGTGCCAACAGGCAGATGGAGAGGCAGACAATGATAGGTTTAAGCCACTGGAGATTGTCATTATTGAAAGTTCGGATAATGGCATCGAGATTGATGTAACTTTTGCTCTCCCTGTTGCCGTTCTTATCGTGACGGTTGATTGTCAGGAGGGAGTAATGGCTGTCAAGTTTTTCCTCAATAGATTTCATACACGTTTCCTGGGATATTTTTTTATGACAGTCGCATTATTGACCAATATCTTGAAGGTGGGGTATTTACATATTGTATGTAAGCTCTCAGAATAAAGTACTATCCTGTGTAAGAGGGTAAGATTGGACTCTACGATACCTCAGGTAATCAATATGCAGGATTCTACTATGACTTCGGGTATCGACCGACAATAGGCATAAGGTCTTCATTTACCTCTCGACTCCTCAATTCTGTTTTTGAAGACGTGTTGAGTTATAGCGGCAAGCAGTGCCGTAGTCAGCTTGGCAGAATTTGGGTTTTATTCGATAGGGAAGCTATGTCTATGTACGGTCTTTGAAGTAAGTATATGCCGACTGCACTTTGTGTACGAAATTCACTGTTTCCTTTCCTCTGAAATAGCCGTTCTTCACGACCGGGTCACGGTAATAGGCAGGTTTTGACTTCATAATTGCTGCTACTTCAACGTTGTCGTCCCATGTATGAGACTTAAGTCCGTATTTTTCGGCAAGTGCCATAGCATCAAGAACATGCCCCGGGCCGGCATTGTAAGAAGCAAGGATGAAATTTTCCCGTTCGTCCATATTCGGTACTCTTTTCTCAAACATTGAGTTGAGGTCTGAAAGTGTCTTGACAGCCACGTCGACACATTTTACCGGATTGAGCATCTCTTCCGGAGTGTATCCGTGAGAAGTTGCCGTACGCGGCATCACTTGCATAATGCCGAGAGCACCTGCCCAGCTCGTCACATCAGCATCGAAATGTGACTCAACATATGCGATTGCAGCAATGAGTCGCCAATCAAGTCCAGATTTCTTGCCCGCAGCTTTAAATATCTGGTCATATGGAGAAATCTTGCCGTCGGTGAATGTAAGGGTCTTGAGATCCTCAAGTCCATCATTCGGGGTATCGAAGATTTCAAGTTTAGAAAGATGATAGTATTTTTTGAATACTTCCTTTTCATTGTCTTTTTCATCAGCAAACCATCGGTCGAGTGCCTTTGCTATTCCGTGTGAATCAGGAGCGACAGCCCAACGGGAATATTGCTCCAGACTTACCTTTACGGAAATATCCAGACCCGGATAGTAGGAGAGGGCTGCTTCCGCTACATCGGAATCAACTACAGTAAGAGGAATTTCTCCTTTCCAAACCATATTGAGTAAGTCATCATCACTTATAGTGTCTTTAGCAAGTGTTTTAATCTTGATTCCGCCTCCTATTTCTTCATTTAGATTTTGCATCCGATAGAAATATTTCGAATCGTTCTGCACCGCCACTTCTCGCCCTATAAGATCGGTGACGTCCTTGACAATGGAATCTTTTGCAACATCATTTTTCTGTACGAGCACTTGTGTACTGACATTGCGCGGGCCGCATAATATGGCGCGATCCTGAAATTCTGATGTGACCGGAACGGGACTCGCCAATACATCAATCTTTCCTTCATCAAGCCATTGTATCATTTCCGATATGGTTCCCCCAACAATGACTTTAAACTGCAAACCGTAGAATTTTGAGAAGCGGTCCATAAGTTCGTAATCATATCCCATTGGAGTGCCGCGATAGTCGAAATATGTGGTGGGAGAATTTAGCATACCCACACGGAGAGTATCAGGAAGTTGTACATGCATGCCGTCAAGATCAATTTCATGTCCTTTGTTTCGATTGCATTGACAAGAGGACAGAAGCAGCGAGATCATGAAGGCAAAAGCAAAAAGTGCAAAGTATCGTCCCGTAAAAAGTGATTTATATTTCTTAATGGGTTCCATGGTATTTTAACTTCTTATATCTGATCAATTTCTGTAGAAGACAAGTACTCTCCGCTTCTGAAGGCCTCTGAATTCTTGTCTATTTTATGTATGTTCATTAATTAAGAACAATATTTTTTCTTCGCTGGTTTTACACTTTTCTTATATCTTGTTTCTCACTCCATTTTTTTGAGACATTGACTTGATCATTGAGACAATGATTTTATTTTTTAGGAGCTTGGAAGGTACTCGAATAGCCGTCGTTGTGCCCGGGATGTCCTTGTGTAATTTGTGATGCGAGTCGTAGCATCGGCAGTCCGGGTCTTAGATTGATACTGTCTATAGCTTTCATCAGATGTGTGCGGGCTGCTTTTTCCCTTATTGACTCTTGAGAGTCAAAGAGTGATGGAACGACGGAAAGAGCAGGGACTATTTCCCCAAGCCACACACCGGCTCTTTTGAAAGAAATGTCCGGAATAAATATTCTGTCAAGAATTGAGATAGCGGCATCACATATATAGACTGTATCGCTCGTCGGAACACAAAATTTAACTGAACCTTCAGGGCGTGCTATTCCCTTTTCTTTGTGAAACCTATTGGTCTCAAGCATCACACCGACGATTTTGCATTTACCATCCATCGCGCGCAGCTTCTTACTGCAGTCAGAAGCATATATAGCTATGCGCGCACGTAAATAATCATAATCGTCTACGTCTTCAGGAAAAGTCCTGCTTTCACTGACTGAATCCTGCAGGGTTGTCTGAACATGGTTGAGTTCGATGCAGTGTTCTCCATGAAGTTCACGCCACGAGCGCTCTCCATTAATGCCAAGATTGCCCCGGATCCATCCCAAATCCTTATCAGCAAAGTCAGCTATAGTGTAGATTCCATAAGTATAAAGTCTCTTTGAGAGCCTCCTGCCGATTCCCCAAAGATCGGAAATCGACATCTTCTGCATTACGGGGCGAGCTGCCTTTGCGTTCAGAAGCACTCCAACACGGCGTCCTCGCTTTTTGCAACTTTCTGATACAATTTTTGCAAGCGTCTTACTGGGTGCAAACCCGATAGTCACAGGAATATGAAGCTCATCCCAACAGTTGGCAGCTATAGCCTCACCTATTGCACGTAGCTGGGAGTCAGGAATACCATCCATAATAAGGAATGCTTCGTCGACACTATAATCAATTGTCATAGGTGCATAACGTCGGAAGATAGCGTGTACCTTTAAGCTGATATCGCGGTAGAGTAGATGATTGCCGCTTAAAGCGATTATCTCTCCAGTCCGGATTCGGTCTTTTATTTGAAAGGCTGGTTGACCCATTTTGATGCCTGCACGCTTCGCTTCGTTGCTTCGTGCTACAACGCAGCCATCATTATTGCTTAATACAACGACGGCCCGGTTCTCAAGAGACGGATTGAGCGTACGTTCACAGCTTACAAAGAAATTGTTGCAATCGGCGAGACCTACCATTGTGGGGTTGTTGAGTTGGGGGTTAACTTTCAGAGTATTCTCTAAGTCGATAGATGGCGTGGTCTTCTACCGCGAAGCCTTCCTCTACCAGATAACGCAGTGCATCACCTGCCATGCGGTCATATGGAGTGAATTTGCTTTCAAGTATTACTTGTGTAATACCTGCAGGATACAATTGCATATATTTCCATACCTTATTAATCATCTCTTCCCTTGAAACGTGGAATGAAGATTTCTTTCTTCCTCTGCATACATCGCATTTGCCGCAATCACAAGCTTTCTCTTCCCCAAAATAGACGAGCATACGACTTACTCGGCAGCTGCTGTCTTCATATGCATAGTCTATCATAGCTTCTACACGCTGCGACATCACTTCAAAACGATCCTCATAAATTTTTTTCCCTATCTGAATATAACGGGACTCTTCTCTTGACGTCGGAACGAAGATGAAGGGGGTACGCCTCTTGGGTACGTAAATCAGAATCTTTTTGCGGTTAAGTTCAAGCAAAGCATTGTAGACGGTTTCCTGTCCGATGTCTGCGTCTCGACTGAGGCGTCCTTCATTAATCTGAACAAAATCCGTGAAAAGCCCCGGATACTGACGCAGTAGGCATTGGAGTGTACGGTCCGCTTCGGGGGAGGCGTCTATATGGTAGAGTTCTTCCCGGTCGACTGTGATCATTACTCTTGAATTGCTTTCAGTCTCTTCTATATAGTCGAGGTAGCCTGCCTGTGATAGCAGATGGAACGAAGCAAGTGCTTGTTGGCGTTGAAGATGAAAAGTTTCGCAGAATAATTCGAAATCAAACTCCATAAGTCGCTCGTAGCCTTCTCCGATAGCAAGATGGAGGAAATTGCAAGCTTTCTCATAGACTTTGCGAATATATTCGCGCTCGGGGAATGCGATTTGCAGCTTACGGCGGAGAGTACCTTTATCGTTTTTTGACACGAGTAGCACTGCATAAGACTTTATGCCGTCGCGTCCGGCACGGCCTGCTTCCTGATAATATTCTTCAAGCGATGGGGGAAAGTCGGAATGTACCACTATGCGCACGTCTGGTTTGTCGATGCCCATACCAAAAGCGTTTGTGGCTACCATGACCCTTACCTCTCCACGTTGCCAAGCGTTCTGGCGTTCTGTCTTTGTCTCGTATGAGAGACCCGCATGGTAGTAATCTGCAGAGATTCCGGAGGCAGTGAGAAATTCTGCTATCTCACGTGTTTTGCGGCGGCTTCGTACATATACTATTCCACATCCCTCAGTGCGCGACAAAATATGGAAGATATCGTAGAGTTTATTTTCCGACGGGCGGACGAGATAGGAGATGTTGTCTCTTGAAAAACTCATCTTGAATTTTTGATGACCATCACGGAAGGCAAGCTGTGCCATAATGTCGTCGGCAACTTGAGGAGTTGCAGTGGCAGTCAATGCAAGAATAGGTGCTGAGGGATGCACTTTTCTGAGTTCTGCAATCTTGAGATAAGATGGTCGGAAGTCATATCCCCATTGCGATATGCAGTGAGCCTCATCTACCACAATAAGACGCACTGGAAGGCGGCGCAGCTCATCGAGGAAGAAAGTATTCCGCAATTTTTCGGGAGATACATAGAGGAATCTTGCACGTCCGTTAGTAAGGCGTTCCCATGCCACACGTGTCTCCATTTGGGTCATTCCGCTGTTTAGCATCACTGCAGTGATACCACGGCGCTTGAGATTGTCTACTTGGTCTTTCATCAGAGAGATGAGAGGCGTGATCACTATTGTCAGTCCTGAATCAAAGGCCATCCCGGGCACTTGAAAGGTGATGGATTTTCCTCCGCCTGTAGGCATGAGTCCAAGCGTATCGTGGCCGGACATCACGCTTTCGATGATGTCACGCTGAAGAGGGCGAAAACCGTCGTAACCCCAGTATCTTTTGAGGATATCTTCAATCTGCATAAAGTGATGAGAAGAAATGGATGGTGGATGAGCGAGGCATCGCGCTTGGCGATAGGTTAGGTTCAATCAAGTTCGGATTTGGATATGCGGATATCGCGGATCATCAATTGGATCGACTCCGTATGATGATGCTTGTTTTGCTCGATTGTGTAGCATATATCCACAGGTTTATGGGCATGTATATGCTCAAAATATGGAGCCATATTGAAAGCAATTGCAGAAATCACCCGGCTGGTACTGTCGTCTTCGAGCTCAAGCTTTATATGCTCCAGATTCTTGCCCACAAGCTTGGAGGTTCCGAAGTCGAAAACATTACGGGTGCGAAAGACAGGTTTCTGATTTCCCGGACCAAATGGATTAAACTTCTTAAGCCAGGCTACGAGTTCGGGAGTGATGTCAGCAAAAGATATATCGGCATCAATGTCGAGTTGCGGACAAAGCTGGTTTGGCTGGATATGTTTGGTGACATATTCTTCAAACAATCGGCTAAATTCCGGGATATTCTCCTCCTTGAGCGACAGGCCAACGGCATAAGTGTGTCCGCCGAAGTTTTCAAGCAGATGGCGAGTAGAGTTCACTGCCGAATAGATGTCAAAACCTTGCACGGATCTACTGCTGCCGGTGGCCATGCCATTGGCATATGTAAGCACCACCGAAGGTTTGTAGTATAATTCAGTCAGTCTGGATGCAACTATTCCTATTATGCCTTTGTGCCAGCTTTTATTGTAGATTACTATCGATCTCTTCCCGTGGACGATATTGACGTTGTTTTCGATCAGCTCATTGGCTTCTTCTGTGATTTTCTTGTCGAGTTCCTTGCGGTCTTTGTTATATTGGTCGATTTCCGCACCACGCTGATAAGCATCATGAAGATCACGGGTGACGAGCAATCCTACAGCCTCCATGCCGCTTTGCATCCTGCCTGAAGCATTGATACGTGGGCCTATCTTAAAGATTACGTCAGAGATTGTAATGTCTTTGTTGGTAAGCTTACATAGTCGTATGATGCTTCGGAGTCCAAGATTGGGATTGGAGTTAAGCCTACGCAGACCATGATATGCCATAATCCGGTTTTCTCCAACGATAGGTACGATGTCGGCTGCAATACTGACAGCCACAAGGTCGAGGAGGGAGTCGAGTTCGTTATGATTTCCAAGTCCGTTGCTTTTCGCGAACCCCTGCATGAACTTGAATCCTACGCCACATCCGCTGAGGTGAGGACAAGGGTAGGGAGAGCCGGGCATCTTAGGATTAAGTATGGCCACTGCCGGCGGAAGTTCTTCATCCGGAACGTGATGGTCGCAGATGATGAAATCTATACCAAGCTGCTTGGCGTAGGCTATTTCTTCAATGGCCTTTATGCCGCAATCAAGCACCACTACAAGCTTTACATCGTTTTCAGCTGCATATTCTATGCTTTTGCGCGAAATACCATATCCTTCCTCATATCGGGTAGGTATATAATATTCGATATTGCTGTAGTAGTTTTGGAGATATTTATAGACAAGGGCTACCGCAGTGGTGCCGTCTACGTCGTAGTCACCGTAGATCATGATGCGCTCCTTTGCCCCCATGGCCCGGTTGAGTCGATTGACTGCTTTATCCATATCCGGCATGAGGAAAGGATCGTGCAGGTCATCGAGCGACGGGGCGAAGAAGCCGGTGGCTTCTTCTGGAGTGCTGACACCACGGCGCAACAGAAGTTCCGGCACGGGGGTGACGCCTCCGCATACCGGGAGAAGAGCTTCGGCTTTCTCCTGCTCCTGCCGTGTAAGTGGCTGATAGTTCCAGTTATTGCTCATGGTGTCGTATATTATTATGACAAAACGCGACAGACACATTCTGTCTCATATTGCAAAATTAATTAAAAAATGTCAAATCTGCAAGAGGAAATTCATGGATTTTATATATGTTGGGATTTCTTTATTCTTTTTTAACAAAATCGGCACCTCCGTTCTCGCGTAGAGAAGCTGAGGGGCCGACAATGTAAAGTAAGTCTTGAGCTTAAGTTTTCAGAAGACTCTGAAGGCAGGAATGCTTAATTTGGGCAGGCTTATTTTGCTTTGATGAAGGCCATTATGGCTTTAGGAGTCAATGATGAGCCTTTGAGCAGCATTGATGAAGCATATATCTTGCCTCCGATGATAATTGCTCCATAAGCGGACGCATACAACACTACAAGGGAAAGGACACTGCTCCATACAGGGACTTCTCCTGTGATAGCGTTTACGGCTCCGACGGTAGGCGACGTCAGAGGGAAGTAAGCACAAACCTGTGCCAACACCGACAGTGGATGGTCTACTGCATACATGCCTATATACATGGAGGCCAACACACACATCATTAGGATGGATAGATATTGCTGGTTCTCGTTGTTGCTGTCGGTCAATGCACCGCATGCAGCGAAGAGGGCGCTGAACATCATGAAACCTCCTGCGAAGTAAAGGAAAGACCATATGATAGTCTGCCATACGAGGGGATGGAGCAAATAACTCCATGGTATATTTATATCAAACACGAGGATGAAACCAAATCCAAAGAGCACGAAGCAAGCTATCCAGAGCAGCAGTTGTGTGCAAGTGATAAGGGCTACGCTGATGATCTTTGCCGTAAGCATAGTGCGTCCCGTCACGCATGTAGCGAGAAACTCCATGATTCGGTTTGTCTTTTCCTGGCGAACCATCTGCATAATCTGGCTTCCACAGATCATCATGGCCATAGTGAGACATACTCCTACCATCATCGCAATGGCTTTGGCTGCAGTCATGCCCTCCTCATCAGGCGTGAGTCCGGTCTTGTCATTGATGGAATCCATTACTGAAGTGGTAGATTCAGAGTCGGCCATAAGGAAACCCATCACAACGCCGAAGGCCACCATCAGCAAAGGGAAGACAAAAGTCATTATCCAAAAAGACTTGCGGCCTACGGCCGTCTTGTATTCATTGATTACTATCAGTTTCAGCTTGTTCATATTTTGGTCTTGTGGAGGTTTGGAATTGTGAGGTTGTTAAGTCGTCGGCTGCCAGAGTTGTCGAATTGGTGGTAGGATGAGACGTGTAAGAGATGAAGATATCCTTAAGAGAGGGTAGAGCCTCTTCAAAATGAAGGATCTGACTCTGCATAGCTACGGAGTCGAGGACGTCGTTGTTGGAACTTCCCGGATTCCTTCTTAATCGGTATGCGAAACCTCTGCGCCAGTTGAGATTCTGTATCCTCTGTATGTCCGTTACAGTTCCGGAAGAGAGAAGCAAAGGTTGGGCTATCTCCGTAGAAGTCGTCAGAAGGATTGTATTGTCTTTATGCATTTCCTTGACGTTAGTCATAGAGTCGGCTACAAGAATATGTCCATGATCCACCAACACGATGTCGCTGCACATCTCCTCTATGGCAGGCATGTTATGGGAACTTAAAATTATTGTTGATCCTTTCTCCCGGAGTCGCTCAAGTATCTGCTGAAGAATCTGCCCGTTGAGCGGGTCGAAACCACTGAAGGGTTCGTCAAGGATTACGAGTTTTGGTTCATGGACAAGAGTGCATATGATCTGCACTTTCTGTTGATTACCCTTAGAGAGTTCTTTTAGGCGTCGGCGCTCTTGTCCTTTAAGGTTGAACATCTCCAAATATTCATTCATCACAACTCTCAGGCGTTTTGGATCCCCTCCTTTCAACTGACCAAAATACATGATCTGGTCGGCCATACGCATAGTGTCGTAAAGGCCTCGCTCTTCCGGCATATAGCCGATATTTCGCGAGGCATCAATTGAAGCTTCCTCTCCAAGTATGCGGACGCTGCCGGCATCGATGGTGAGGATACCATTAATGATTCGGAGCAGGGTGGTTTTTCCAGCTCCGTTTGGTCCGAGGATGCCACATATCGACCCCTCGCGTATTCCGAAACTGACATTGTCAAGCGCTCGGAGCGATCCGAAGCATTTGGTCAGATTCTCGACTTCAAGAATATTCATTATATATTGTTATTATATTTGTTCTGGAAGGTTAGACGTTGAAAAGAAGAAAAAACTTACATTCCATGCATGATTTTTTTCTTCATTTGAATTTCGAACCGATGGTGCGATCTCCCATCACTTTACCCAATTGTCCTCTTTTTTCCATAAGAGCCTGAATCTCCATCAGAATCCGCTGCTGTTCGGAAGGATCATTATGGCTGAAGAGAGCTTCGAGTTGCTTCATCTTTGCCCGGATTCTCTGGTTTAGCAATTCATTCTTCCATTCAAGCACACCGCGAGGCACGAGCATACGCATGCGGTCGATTTCCATCTGGCGCTCGCTGACAGGATTGTTGCGCATATATATATTGCTTAGCGGCTGTTCTTCGTGGATTGCTTCGGTCACTGTGCGTCTGACGTCGTCGTCGTGATAGCTCGATAGTTTATGCTCAATGAAATAGCGTGCAAACTCAAATCTGCGTCTTGCCATCTCCTCGTCCACTCGTTCGCCAAGCAGACGCTCTGCCCGGCGTATCTCTTCCATGCTGAGATTCTTGGCTGCTATTTCATCATATCCGGCCTTGAGCATTTCCTTCTTTTCTTTCTCAAGATTGACATTGAAGACTACTTTTTCATTTATGAAGTCCTCCTTGAGTTCAAGTATGCGGTTGAAAGTCTTTGCAAAAGCGGGGAATGAAAACCATATCTCGTCTTCTTGAATCTCCTCTGCTACAAACTCTGCAACGTTGATCATATCCGTGGTGCCATCGTCAAACTCCACCTCACAAAAGTCAAGTATGCCGTAGCGTACGCAATGGTAGACTACATTACGCTCGAAGGGGTAAAACGGATATAACTCGGAAATCTCACGAGCCTTTGAAGGACGCAGCTGTTTCGAAAGGTCCGGTTGTGGGGTCTGCTCTCTCTCCTGCATTCGGTCAAGCTCGCTGTTCTGTCGCTGACGACGCTGCTGTTCCACCACATCACCTCGTGATTTTTCCACAGCTCCTTCTATGACTTCCTCACTCACTCCCAGTATACGGCTGCACTCCTGGACATAGACGTTACGCTTCACCTTGTCGGGGATATGAGCCAACGACTGCACCACACTCTGTATGGCCGCTACACGTCTCTGAGGGTCGTCGCCGACGTCTCTAAGTAGCACTTGCGCCTTGAAGCGTATTATGTCGGTGGCGTGGTCCACTACGTATTTGCGGAAATCTTCCGGGCTATTCTGACGCGCGAAGGAGTCAGGGTCATGACCGTCAGGAAGGAGGAGTACCTTCACATTCATTTTGTGTGCGAGAAGCATGTCAATGCCTCGCAACGATGCCTTGATGCCGGCGGCATCTCCATCATAAATGAGGGTTATATTATTGGTAAACCTATGGATCATGGCGATCTGCCCATCTGTCAGGGCCGTGCCTGACGAAGCCACCACATTTTCCATGCCTGCCTGCCACATACCTATCACATCCATGTATCCCTCCACGAGGTAACAGCAGTCTTGCTTTGCAATCTCGCTTTTGGCTTGGAAGATACCATAAAGCTCATTGCTTTTCTTATAGATGGCGGATTCAGGGGAATTGATGTATTTTGCCATCCCTCCCTTGAGGTCGCGGCCACCCAGCGCCACCACTTTTCCGGACGCATTAAGCACTGGAAATATAACGCGGCCACGGAAGCGGTCGTAATATGAACCGGGCATCTTCTGTGACTCCCCAAGGACGCCTACTTGCACAAGACTCTTGATATCCATTGCGTCGAGCTTTGCAGCTTCAGTGAGAGCGTGCCCGCTATCGGGATTGTAGCCAAGACGGAATTTTTTTATGGCCTCCTCCGTCACTCCTCTTTGGTAAAGATACTGCAAGCCAACTGCACGTCCTTCCTCCGTCTCACGAAGATATTTTTCCATGCGGGTGGCGGCCCATTCGTTGGCTACCAAAAGAGATTCCCTTTCATTGAGTTGTCTTCGTTCGTCGTCTGAAAGTTCCTTTTCCTCTACCTTTATGTTATATTTAGCCGCAAGATGAAGCAGGGCGTCGTGATAGGAGAGACCCTCTTTCTCCATTATAAAGTTCACCGGTGAACCACCTTTCTTACAGGAGAAACAATAGCAGAAATTTCGTACGCTATTGACAGAGAATGAGGGTGTCTTTTCATTATGAAATGGACATAGCCCTACGAAATTACGCCCTCTTTTTATCAGATGGACATAGTCGCTCACCACCTCAACAATATCAGCGGCGTCGGTGATTTTTTGTACAGTAGCTTTATCGATCATTTAAGAGTCTGGACACATTGGAGGATTTCTGCAGCTGTAGCTTCGCACACTGGAATGAGCGGAAGTCTGAGTACATTTTCAATTAATCCCATATCGTGCATTACACATTTTACTCCAGCCGGATTTCCGTCTGCAAATAAAAGCCTTATGATATCGCGGAATTTGAAATGAACGTCAACTGCCTCTATGTAGTTGCCTTCGAGACAAAGATGCACCATATCAGAGAATTCCCTTGGATAGGCATTCCCCAAAACGGATATCACTCCTTGAGCACCCAAAGTCATAAGTGGGTAGGTCATTGCGTCGTCGCCACTTAATACTGTGAAATCTTCAGGTTTTTCCCGAAGTATTCGCTGAATCTGGTGGATATTGCCCGACGCCTCCTTTATTCCAATAATACCGGGAACCTCACGCGCGAGCCGGAGTGTGGTGTCAGCTGTCATATTGACACCCGTGCGTCCGGGTACATTATAAAGCACAATGGGTAGGGGAGAGGCTTCGGCAATAGCCTTGAAGTGCTGGAAGATTCCTTCCTGAGTGGGTTTATTGTAGGCTGGCACCACAGAGAGGATTGCAGAATAACCTGAGAAATCATCTTCATTGAGTTGGCGGATCACTTTGGCTGTATTGTTACCACCGACCCCGATTACGAGAGGAATGCGACCGTCTGTCGTTTTTCGAATGAAATCTTTGACAGCCTTCTTTTCCTCTTCTGAAAGAGTTGGAGTCTCTCCAGTCGTGCCCAATGCTACGATAAAATCAGTTCCATTGTCAACCACATGGTTGATCACCCTTTCAAGAGCGGGAAAGTCAATTTCTTTATTAGATAAGAAAGGAGTGACAAGAGCCACGCCCATTCCAAGAATGTTCAAGTGTGCCATGTTATGCTATTGCTTTTGCTTAAATCGAATGCAAATTTAAGGAAATTTTTTTATTTTGCATAGAAAAATAAGAAAAAGTTGCGATGTGTCGTAATGATTGATTTTTCATAGTGAGACGGTTCCATTGCTGTCAAACAAAGCAAGATTTCTTAGATTGTAATCAAGATATAGGATATGATTTTATAAAAAATTATAAATCAATAGGAAAAATTTAATAGGTTTTGAGTTTGAATTAGAGTAATCAATTTTTTACAAAAAAATGCTTTAAAAATTTGGTCATGTCAAAAAAAAGTGCTAATTTTGCATCGTCAAAAGGGGAAGAGACCCCAAAAGATGACAAAACAAACATTCAAATTGCCTTGTGGTGTAATGGTAGCACACCGGATTCTGGTTCCGCCATTGAAAGACTTCGAGAGAGTTCGAGTCTAGCCACAAAGCAAACATTCAAATTGCCTTGTGGTGTAATGGTAGCACACCGGATTCTGGTTCCGC
>CAYSMP010000110.1:0-13017 GCA_964432215.1 uncultured Sangeribacter sp. | reverse complement strand
GATAGTAAGAGTCCTAATCTACTTGATTTTAACAAATTTTATGTTAAAATGATATACATAACAACTTACCTTACCTCTTTCCAAGTTCTTTTTCGTACATGGCAAGCTTTATTGAGTGCTTTGTATCCCTCTTCGAAAAAGTTACATCTCCCGAGTCAGGACGTGTGCAGAAGCGTACTCTCCACACTTTGCGTCGCACTTAAACTGATATAATTCAATAAGAATCGTGTTCTTGATAACCAATTAAGGTTTCAACTCCTATTGGTAGTTATCTTGTCCAGCATTTTTAATTATTCGCAGTTTCCGCAGTTGGAGCAGCCGTTGCAGGTGAGACGGGAGCCACAGGTGTTACAGTGTTCTCTGAAAAATGGGGTATAGGTTTCGGAAGGGAAAAGAGTCCCGATAGGGGAGGACAATTCGAATTTCGGCTTGCCGAAACTTTTGCTCAGTCCTGATTTGAAAGCCTGCAGACTTTGAATTCGCTTGGATGGAATCCGATATGTTTTCCCATCTTTTTCAAAGACTGTGCCGGTCTCCATGAAATTGAATGTAACTTCATTTTCAATGCATTGTCTCGATAGGCTTTCCACCCATTTGAAACGGCATACCCTGGCTCCGTCATAGTTTTCGCCTCCGCAAATCACTTCCTCAATTTGTCCTGAGGCAAGATATTTTTCAGCATCAATCCCTCCGATGAAAGGGGCTGCCATAAATCCTTTATGTTTTGCAGGGATAGAAAGCAAAATCGGAAGACGCTCATCTGCTCGTCTTTGATTTTCGCAAGTCACGGAAAGCATGACATTCGGATAGCCATCATCCCAGTCAGCAGGGAGGCAGTCTTTGATACGATGGGCTCGTTTTGTAAGCAGTCGGAATGCAATGTCAGGACGTTGGCGCATCATCTTCCATACGTCAGGACGCCAATCATCCGCTTCTTCAACGAAAAAATCAGTGGAGAGGCAGACGTAGATCTGCATTCCGGATTGCAGCTTGAAGTTTCCTTTTCTATCTCGCTGGACAGGAAGATTGAAATTGGCAGTACGATAGACGAGTGAAGTGTCAATACCCCGCCTCCCATCAAGGAAATACATATAGCAGTGCTCGCATCCCTCACTTATACGATGGCAACCATGCCAAGGATTCCATATAATCATATATAATACAAGTCTCGCCCTGTTGGGCTCCACAACGTACTCATAGATCGAATTTTTCTATGCTCCAGCCGTCCAAGGTGTGGGTTTTATGTCACAGAAGAAGTATTTTGCCAGAGATTCCCAAAAGGCCTTGTTTACTTCCCGATTGGGAAATAATTTAATGTACGATTAGCTTTTTGTTGCCCACAATGTATATACCTTGTGGGAGACCTTCTGTCGCTTCCGAGAGTGAAACACCTTTCCTTACGATTACTCCAGTAATTGAATAGACGTCAACTTGATTATTGCCATCATAGATTATCGGTCCTTCAACGGAAGTCGGATCATCAGAGTTCGATAGATACACTTTATCAAGTATGAAAGGCTTGTTGCCATATCCCCAGAATCCTACGATATAAATATGCGAAGAATCCATCTTTCGTCCTTGGTTAGACTTAAGATCCGGGAGACTCACCACTGAATATCCTTCCTTATTGAATCCGTTTTCCGAAGCATCTGTCCAATAGTTATCTATGTCGAAGAGTCTGAAAGAAAGTCCACCCTCCTTGCAGTCTGACACCTTCGCTACACAGTATTTATAGTCTGAAAGATCAATTCCTCCAGGATATTGCCAGCCTGCAAAGCCATATTGCCCTACAGTAACTTTATGAGTTTCCTCGTCAAACGTTCCTTTTTCCCAAATATTGGGATTGAACATACCTTCAATAAGCGGGAAAGAGGTGACAGTGAAGTCAACAGTTTCCGAGGCCGGTTCTCCGCGGTCGCCTGAGTAGGAAACAACTACGGTAGCTGTTCCGTCCTTTATCGCAGCCAGACGTCCGTTGACTGCTTTAATGACATTTTCATCTGAAGATGTATAAGTCGCTGCGGAAGTGACATCCTCCTTATGACCATCCATATATACAGCTTTTACCTCAAGAGAACTTGAAGAGCCTGGCAGCATCATGATTTCTCTATCGGTGTTAAGTTCCAGATGGTCTACAGTCATGACTTCATCCGGATAACCGTTGAAATCAGATCCAAAGAACTCATTTTCATCAAATATCGGTTCAGTCGTAAACCAGTCTACATCTATATATCCGCCAAGTTGCTTAGTGGCATAATTGAAGATAGCGAATTTATTACCGGTAAATACAGAAAGGTCATACTCCATCTTAAATTCCGGCCCGAATGACTTATAGTCTTTATTGTCCAGGCTATAGTAGAAACGGCATTTGCCTGAAGTATGACTTGGTACAGCACGAAGATAAATAATATCTGATGTGATTTCATCACCGGTTTTTTCTGAAGTTGAAACTTTCTTAGTCAATGAGGAGGCGTGGTAAGTGAGTTTCCGTTTGTTTCCGGTCATCTTCACACCGATAAAGGCCAATGGATCTTGGAATACTCCGAAGCCACAGACATCTCCATTTGCCATGTTGGATATGTCGATAGCTACTGTGCCGTATGAAGAGTTTTTATCGTTATGATATCCAAGGACTCTCTGAGTAAGAGTATTACGAGCTTGGTAGGGATTTGTAGTCACTGAGGCTGTGTGAAGCCGCATGAATCCGGGACGCTGGGTGAGTGACCATTTTGACATATCAGGATTGTGATTCCATCCCCATTGCTTTCCAAGTTGATAGTTTCGGAAAGGATCGTTTGTCGGAAGTGGAGTCACTGGATATTCCTTGTCAGTGACCGGCTTTGTATATTTGTCTCCGGCTTTTCCGTCAGTACCAATTACCGGCCATCCATCTACCCATTTCACGGGAAGGAGGAATGGCATGCGGCCAAGAGTCCCGTTGTCTCGGAAGAGCAGGGTCCACCATTCTCCTGCTTCAGTCTCCACGAGTGCACCCTGATGTGTTGCTGTGTTATCGGCAAGCACCATTTTTTCTTCATATGGGCCCCAAAGGTTTTTTGAGCGAAGTATAGTCTGACGTCCAGGCCAGCCAGGGTAAGTAGCATAGATATAATAATAATCACCGATATGATATAATCGGCACCCCTCCATACCTGTGTCAAGGGAGCATTTGGCTACTGCAGCATCTTTTATCTTATGAAAATTCTCATCTACCTGAGCGATATGTATCTCTCCGATTCCATATGCTACATAGGTGTTTCCTTCGTCAAACATTATTCCGCAGTCATAAAAACCTTCCGGAAGCTTATGCATAGTCCAGTCCCCTTCCGGGTCTTCCGCCGTAAGCAGGAACCCTCCTTCATCGAGGGTCAGAAACAGCATGTAGAATTTTCCATCGTTGTATTGAAGAGCGGTAGCCCATTGGCCGTGTCCATATCGGTTCTTTCCATTTTCAAGATTATATGCCTCGGAGTTTTCAATTCTTTTAAGTGGCGTTGCACAATATTCCCAATTGACCAGGTCTTTTGACTTCAATATAGTGGCTCCCGGAAATACGAACATGGTAGTAGATACCATATAATATGTATCTCCGACACGAACAACGTCCATATCGGGAAAATCTCCGAATAACACAGGATTATTGAATGTGCCATCGCCATTATCGCTTGTGGCGAGACGTGTGAAATCAGCTCCGAAAGAAGCCGAAGCAAATAATATTGCTATTCCTGAAACGAAGGTCTTTAGGTATGACATTTTATTATAAACTATGAGATTATTAACCCTTGGTATTTTTAAAGAGCAGAACTATACTCTGGATGACAAAGGTAGTTATAAAAAATGTCATTTGCAAATCGAATGATGTTTTTTGTTGAATTTAGAAATCTTTTATTCTTTTCTTGATAAGTAGCTCGCAAAAATCAATGATATGATAACTGCGGCTATGTGGTTAATATATGTCGTTTCATTTTTGTGAGCTACTTATTGAATTTAATTGATGTGTAAGTTTGTATATGTTAATTTTAAGTTGTAAATTTGTACGTAGATTATTATTTGATTCATACTACTGTTATGAAATACTCTTTACACATATTGACCGATATAGTCCTCCTTAGTTCTTTCATACACTTCGATGCCGATAGCCACGAGGTGGTACCGATCAACGAACATTGGAGATTTCATTATGGTTTTCAAGCGCCTAACCATGAAATCTCAGATGTCATGTTGCCTCATACGTGGAATCGTAAAGACGCAATGTTCGGAGACAAGGATTACTTCAGGGGATTGTGCAACTATATCCGTACCCTTCCTGCAGACTTAAAGAAGGATGGGAAGCGAGTATTCTTAAAAGTTAATGCAGCCCAGACAGTGGCAGATGTGTTTATTGATAATCATTTTGTGACTCAACATAAGGGTGGTTATACTGCATTTGTAACTGAGATTACGGATTTTCTTATCCCAGGTAAAGTGTCCAAACTCGAAATAAGGGTAAGCAATGCTCCGACGATGGATGTGGCTCCAATATGTGGCGATTTTAATATATACGGAGGTTTACCAAGAGGTGTTGAGCTTATTATTACAGATCCAATATGCATAGCACCGGATTTTTATGCTTCTCCGGGAGTCTTCTTTTTCCCAAATAAGGTAGATGAAAAGGATGCTGAACTGGAAGCAGTAGTTCATCTTTCATCTGATGGTTCCGTTCCGGTAGATGGCTATGAAGTAGAAACTTCCATTTGGGATGGTCATAAGTTAGTCGGAAAGAAAAGTGTGTTAGTTGATGATATTTCAGATCCTATATCGCTATCTCTTTCTATTGAAAATCCAAAATTGTGGGATGGTGTTTCGAATCCGTTTATGTATACCGGCCGAGTAGAGTTGAAAAGTGATGGCAAGATTGTAGATTGGCGCGAAGTGCCTGTTGGCTTGCGAAACTTTGAAGTCACTGCAGATGGAGGCTTTTTTCTTAATTGTAAGCCTCATAGATTAAATGGTGTAAATCGTCATGAAGATGTTTCAGAGCGTGCTTCGGCAGTCACGGAGGCAGACCATCGGCAGGATGTGGATATCATTAGTGAGATGGGGTGCAATGCAGTAAGAATGAGTCATTATCCTCAATCTGAAAGTTTCCTTAATATGCTTGATTCTGCCGGAATAGCGGCATGGGTGGAGATTCCTTTTGTAAATGTATATGTCAATAATCCTGCCTATGATGAAAATCTTAAGGAGCAACTTAAGGAAATGATTTACCAATACCATCATCATCCTTCTGTATTTGCATGGGGTCTCTTTAATGAGATCAATTCGGGATGGCTTGATCGCCCATCGAAAATGGTTGTCACTCTTGATAGTCTTGCTCACAGTCTCGGCCCTTCAAGAATGACTATGGGAGCGAGCAATCAGAATGATGATTTTAATGGGTTCACTGATATCATTGCATTCAATAAATACTTCGGTTGGTATGGTGGTGAGCCTTCTGAACTTGGAGCGTGGCTTGATAATGAGCATAAAGCACATCCTGAGCGAAAGATAGGTATGAGTGAGTATGGCGCTGGAGGAAGCGTGATGCAACAGAACGAAGAATTGGTAAAACCTGAACCTTGGGGGCATTGGCACCCCGAGAATTGGCAGACACATTATCATGTCGACAGTTATCGCCAACTTGCTGACAGAGATTATCTTTGGTGTAATTTTATCTGGTGTATGTTTGATTTCTGTGCTGCCTCACGCAATGAAGGAGATACTCCGGGGAGAAATGACAAGGGACTTGTCACATATGATAGAAAGACCAGAAAGGATGCTTTTTATTTTTATAAGGCTAACTGGAATAAAGATGATAAGTTTGTGCATATAGCAGGGAAGCGGCAGCCACGGTCGGGAGATGTGACAAATATAATGGCTTTCAGTAATGATGGTGCTGGAGAACTATTTATAAACGGTAAGAAACATGGAAAGGCTGAGCCGGATAAAGTGAATGTCCTGCTATGGGAAAATGTGCCTCTATCTCCTGATGGAACGGTAATCGAAGTGCGTACAAAACATGGGACAGACTCTTTCACTATTCCATAACTCAACTTTCGCCAACGAAAGCTGAAGTTTATGGGGTTGTAGGGTTATGATTCAGTATGTAGCCTTTCTTTTTGATAGAGGTAATTGTTATCTTAGGGTCGGTAAGGAGACGGCGAAGGTAGGTGATTTGTACGTTTAGGGCGAGTGAGTTTGCGTAGCTTGCATCGCCCCAAATCTTTTCGAGGATTGTATCTCTCTCAACGAGATGCCCCAGATTTTCGGCAAGAAGCTGGAGTATTTCAGTTTGACGCACTGAAAGAGAATGTGTTTCATCTGTGTAAGTAATGGAAGACAGGTTTGGCCGGAATATCGTATCACCCAACCTGTATTCCATGTCTTGATTTGTTGTCATGCTATCAAAGCGTTCGTGAATCTTAGCTATCAATTCTTCGGGATAGAATGGTTTGGGTATATAGTCGTTTCCTTTTAATGAGAATCCATGTAGACGATCTACCTTGTCAGTACGGTCAGTAAGGAAGAAAATGATAACACGTTTATTGTATTTTCTGATAATTTTAGCTGTTTCAAATCCGTCAAGTTCCGGCATATTAATATCAAGTAGAATGAGATCAGGATTTTCCATATGGAACATCTCTAACCCAACTTTTCCATTATTGGCATATATTACATCGTAACCTTCAGCCTCAATAAAGCGTTTTAGAAGCATCGAGTTTTTGATATCATCGTCAACCAACAGTATCTTGATATTCTTTTTCATTGTGGCAACTTTATTGTGAAACGTGTTCCTTCCCCTTCTGTGCTGTCAACTGTAATTTCTCCACCATGAGCATCTACAAGAAGTTTTACATAAGTTAATCCCAAACCTATGCCCGGTTGATCTGAAACTGACGCTTTTCCGCGATAGAAGCGTTTGAAAATATGTTTTTGATCGCTGGAAGAAATACCTATGCCATTATCTTTGACAGATATCTCAATAGAATTATCATTCTTAGAAGCAGTGCATATAATATCAACTGAGTCCTTAGAATACTTGATGGCATTTTCGACAAGATTGATGAGGATATTATGAAGATGGGACTTGTCTGCTGACACTTCTATGTCAGTATCTATTTCATTTACCAGACTCACCACCTTATCTGAGGGGACTATTATTACGTTGGTCACCATATCAATCAGTTTGCGTAGATTGAATGTCTCGATATTTAATGGTATTTGTTCTACATCGTTGAAAGTAATGTCGCGAAGTTTTGAAAAATATGCCGATAGATTGTCAAGAGCAATTCTTGTTTCCGACAATATATCCTTTTTTAGCTCCTTATCTTCCATCATCCGTTCGTTATCAAGTCCGGAGACGCACATCTTGAGAGTAGAGATGGGGCGCTTCAGTTCATGTATCATAGTCGTGATAAAACTATTTCGCATTTTGTCAAGACGGGAAAGTTTCAGAACTGTGCTGAACTGTAAAACCAGACAAACGATGAGAAGAATCGTAACAAACAAGACTACTGCAAGTGTCGGCCACATCATAGGCAACACATCGAAAGGATTAACCTTGCATTTTATCTTGACTATCCTGCCCTCAAGCTGTGAAAATGGAATTGATACTGAGAGTATAGGATTCAATATGGTTCCGGTAGACTGTATGTTATTTTTCCATACCATACTGTCAACTTGCGTAATTATAAGATCAGCTTTTATTCCATTTTTTCTAAAAACTGAATCAATCCCCACTGCAGTAAAAGGTACATCCTTTGCCAAAACCACATTGTGCGCAGCGGCCCAAGTTTCATTTTCATCTTTAGCTGGAGAAGCGTCATAATGAATAGAGTCGGATGCTATCGGACGGTTGTATTTGGTGTGGTCATATACCTTATTGAGGGCTTTTTCCTTCATTTCTGCTGTCAAAGGAGTGTTTTCGTCTAACCCTAAAATCTTATGATATGAATAAGTATATATACTGACCTTTCGTGAAGTTTCGATGGAATCTCCTTTAGAAATACTTAAACTTATGACAGGAAACATCATTTGCTTGCAGATAGTGTCATTGGTATTTTTTCTATTTTTAGGTGACTCTCTTAATCCATTATATTGTTTCACACATTCTACAATTTTCTGCGAAAGATCCCTCTCATATTCATTTAAAGAGAATACGTAGCGTCCAAAAAGCCAGTAGACTTGCATCCCAAGAAACACTAGGATGGCAAGAATAGTAATGATGTAAAGCGCTTTGATTCTTTTTTCCATACGGCAAAATTACAAAAATTAATTCAACCTTATGGCTTGTTGTGGACGGTTATTTCAGCGCAGTAATAATTCAGTAATAATTCCATAATATTTGAATAATGATTATTTTCTTCGCAACTGGATGCGAAGTAGTAATTTTGTATCACCTAACCATAATTAAATTACATTTATGAAAAGAATCATTTTTATCATTGCAATCATTGCAGGAATAGCATTGATGTCATCAGGAAAGGCCGTGCGTCGTACACTCAACATCTTAATGAATTCCGTACCGGAAACTGAAACTCTCGCCAACGAGACAATGGAATTTGTATATGACTACAGCTGTTGTATTGATACCACAGGGAGTCTTGAGGAAAACTTTATAAATGAGAATATGCTCCTGCAGATTGCTACGGATGGATTGTCGAAGTTTTCCAGTTATAAAAATCTGACCATTGACTCCTTGATAATGCGTTCCACGTCAGAACAATTGATTCAAGCAGCCCAAAGTGGCAGACTAAATAACGGGGACTTCATGACAATCTACAAGAATTATCCAGCCGGCAAACTTACTCATACTGAAAAAATCTGTCAGGACTGGTTTTGTTATGAAGAGGCGATGCCAGTGATGGAATGGGAACTTACGGATACAACTGTCAACATACTTGGGTATGATTGTCAAGGTGCAAGGTGCAATTTCAGGGGGAGGGAATGGCTTGCGTTCTTTGCAGAAGAAATACCCATAGCAGAAGGACCTTGGAAATTATACGGATTGCCGGGTCTTATAATGAAGGCATCAGACTCCACCGGAGAATATTCATTTGAGTGTGTTGGAATAAAATCGAAAGCTGATCGTCCCATTACAATCTATCAGGTTCCATTTAATAAAGTGAAAAGAAAGGATTATTATGATGCAAAGCATCGTTATGAAATAAATCCTTATGCTTATGCTGAGTCAACTGCGGGAATACATATTAGGGTCACCGATGAAGCGGGCAATCCTTCTCTTGATGCTTATGATCCGATTGAGTTATCTTATGATTTTCTTGAACTTGATTGGAGAAAATGATTAGATACGTTTTAATCATCACTTACACGCTGCTCGGATTGTTATCTGCAATGGCTGCAGATCCGGAAGTACTGCAGGGGATAGTCAAGGATGCTGAGACTGGAGATCCGATAGCTGGAGCAATTGTAAAAGCAAAAGGAGTATTTGCCACAACAGATCGAGATGGACGGTTTATTCTGAATTTAAAAACCCCGGTAGATTCAGTATCCATCAGAAGTATTGGATATGAGTCTTTGACATTGCATTCTGCGGGAGCTTTGTCAGATATTCGTTTAAATCAGAAAGCTACCCAACTAAACGATGTCATTGTTGAGGCTCCGGACATTTATGCGAAAGGTGATACTCTCGTGTTTAATGTCTCAAAGTATGCTAATGCTAAAGATAATGCCATTATTGACGTTATCAAGCGTTTGCCGGGAGTTAAGGTTCGAGAAGACGGCACGATTGAGTATCAGGGTAAGCCTATAAATAAATTTTATCTTGATGGTAATGACTTTATCGGAGGAAGGTATGGGCTTGCAACCAACAATATTTCCCATAAAGATGTGAAGTCAATAGAAATTATGGAGAAGCATCAGCCGGTTAAGGCGCTTGAAGGTATTGAATTTCCTGAGGAAGCAGGAATTAATCTAAAGCTTAAGGAGGATGCCCGAAGTCGATGGGTCGGTGTGGCTCAAGCTGCTGCCGGGGTGCAGCCGTTTCTCTGCGATGGATCATTATTTACGATGAGGATGGCATCCGGGATTCAGAACATGTTTACACTAAAGGGAGATAATACCGGATGGAATCCTGCCAATGAAATTCGCGATCATGAATTTGAAGATATGTTCTCATCCGATTACTCATTATCAATCTGGCCGGAATATATATCAGCTGATATAATCAATACTCCTCTTTCAGAAAAACGTACCCGCGACAACCTATCTTGGCTTGTTAATGCCATATTAGCTTGGAAAACTGGTGACAATTCAATGCGGCTGAAAGTCAACTATATGGCTGATCAGTTGAATTATAAATCAGGAGAGGTGACTGATTATTTCAGCACACAGATCCCTACATTCGTTCAGAATAATTCTCAGAGAACTCAAAGTCATGACATATCAATTCAATTCAACAATGAGATAAATAAGAGTGGTTATTATCTGAAAGATAAACTGACTCTTTCAGGGATTCTTGACCGCTCCAATTCTGTGATTACAGGAAGTTATGACATTACTCAGCGTGTCGATAGAAAACGCCTTTTTGCAGAGAATGATCTCAAATTAGTAAAACGAAACGATCAAAAGATTTTTACTTTGGCCTCACGCAATACTTTTAGCTATCGTCCAGATTTACTTGGCGTTTGTGGGGAGGAGAATGTAAATCAAAGTCTTCGTATGGCTGATTTCAGAAGCACTACAGAAACTCGATTCGGCAGGTTTAAAAGGTTTTGGAAATATTATCTCACAGCAGGCGTCGATTTGAATTATCATAGTCTGAATGGTAGCTTGCTTGGATTAGGGGATTACGATAACGAGGGGGTTCATAAAGCTTTTTTGTCTAACCTTTATGCTATTCCACAGGCAGATTATGATCGCAATCAGTGGAGGATGACATTGAGGATGCCTGTGAAATGGAAACATCAGTCTATTGCAGGACAACATGATTATATTAATTTAATTCCGGGATTTAGTGTGAGAAAACAGTTGACTGCTAAGTCTGAAATCTCCAGTTCCATATATTACAATCTTGGTTCTCCTCAGCCATATTTAAATATAGTTGCACCAATATTGGAAGACTATCGCAATCTTTTTATAGCTGAGAATCCGGATAAATATTCACAAGATTATGGTGGGACACTTTCTTATAACTATCGTAATCCAATAAAATCACTTTTTGTGAATATCTCTGGCAGCTATGGTCGTAGGATTTGTGCCTTGATGTCAACTCAGCGTTTTGTGGATGATTTGATTATTTCCTCATATACTGACAAGTTGTCATTGAGTGATAGATGGAGTATTAAAGGTGGCTTGAGCAAAGGGCTTGGTCATAGCAAGATGGTAGTTGGTTTAGAAGCAAATACGTCGCTTTCCTCAGGCGCTTCAATGCGTGATGACATTGAGATTCCATATCGTCAAATTTCAGTGGGGGTGAAACCTTATTTCAAAGGAAGCCTCCTTAGATGGTTATCTGTATACTATGAGGCAGAATATGGAATTTCAAGACTCAAGATTGAATATGAAAAGAATTGCTATCAAAATCTACATCAAAATCTTTTTGCTACTATCATTCCAACTGATATCCTTCAATTTACTGTCGGTGCTGAGCATTTTTTGACAAAGTTTCCTGAGGGAACCTCAGCCAATCTAATTTTGCTTGATGCATCAGCAGTATGGAGAGTCAGCAATAAAGTCAGACTTTCGCTTACTGGCAATAATCTTCTAAATAAACGCCGATATGAGTATGTGAATTATGGGACGCTTTCGCGATCGGAACATATATTCGATATTCGACAAAGAACGATATTGGCATCGGTTCAATTTCGATTTTGAAAAAAGTAGGGACACACGAGCCGTGCGTCCCTACTTTTTTATTTTAATCGGATGGAAGGAGTGAAGGGTCGAGGGCTCTTTGCCATTTGAAGAAGAGGATAGTGCAGATTGCCATCGCTGCTAAGCCAATTGCTTCGCTTGCTAAGAGTGGAAGTCCGACCCCGGCAACGTATGTGCCGAGTGGAGCGTAGCAGATGAATGTGATGCAAAGTGCAGTCATAAACATCGCTGGAATCATAGTGATGAGGTAAGCCTTCTTAAAGCGGGCTAAGTAGACGCTACAAGCCCAAAGGGTGAATATGGAGAGAGTTTGGTTGCACCATGCAAAATATCTCCAAAGGATATCAAAATTAATATTTAGGAGAAGGTAGCATACGGCAACAATAGGAAGTGTGACGAGCAGACGCTTAATGAACTTCTTCTGCTGAAGCCCTATGGAGTCAGCAATAATCAGACGCAGGCTACGCATAGCTGTGTCGCCGGTAGTTATAGGAGCAGCTATTACACCAAGAATTGCGAGTACTCCACCGAAAGTACCAAGCCATTTCACACACACTTCATGTACGAGGATGCCGGCATCAGAACCATTCTCTGCCATGTAGCCTGCAAGTTTGTCGTAGCCCCCGGTAAAAGCTATAGCGGCAGCTGCCCAGATTAGAGCTACGATCCCTTCAGAAATCATAGCGCCATAGAACACCTTTCGTCCATGCTTTTCGTTGTTGAGACAGCGAGCCATCATGGGGCTCTGTGTAGCATGGAAACCGGAAATTGCACCGCAAGCAATCGAGATGCACATCATAGGAAAGATAGGAGCAGCTTCGCCAGCAGGATGACGGTTGAACAATCCTTCTGAGAAACCATCAGGGATCGGCACTGCATTAACGATCATATACCCCATGATGCCGACAGCCATAAACAGAAGTGCGAAACCAAAGATGGGGTAGAGGTTACCAATGAGTTTGTCTACCGGAAGGAGAGTGGCAAGGATATAGTAAAGGAAAATGCAGATAGCCCAGAAAGTTGCATTCAGGTGTTCGGGAGTAAGAGTCGCAAGAAGGTTAGCCGGGGTGCGAACGAATACTGCGATCACCATCACGAGAAGGATGCATGTGAAAACACTCATCACCATCTTTACCTTCTTCCCGAGTTCGCTACCTACAATCT
>CAYSMP010000109.1:0-13237 GCA_964432215.1 uncultured Sangeribacter sp. | reverse complement strand
AGCCGAGAAGAAGGATCATCCAGCCTTGGATTTCCCAGTGGGCCATCGCCATGCCGGAAGCTGCTCCGGAGCCTGCGAGGCCGATGAGGTGTTCTGATCCGATGTTTGATGCGAAGATCGATGCGCCGATAGCAATCCATGTGGCGTCCTTGCCGCCAAGGAAGTAGTCGTCTGCATTGTTCTGCTTCTGTTTCATCACCCATACGATGATGCCTATCAGAGCCAATGCGAATATTCCGACCACAATCCAGTCTAATACTGCCATGATAGTTTAGGTTTATTAAGTTGTTAATTGTCTGATAAAGTCTTTAAGGGTTACATGCCTTATAAGGACTTTAAGGATCTTAAGACCTTAAAGCCCTTATTTTAGTTATTCGTTGATAGTTGAGAATCTGAATACGCAGTGGCTCGTATAAGTCTCTCCGGGATTCAGAAGAGCAGATGGCCATTCAGGCTTGTTGGGGGTATCAGGATATTTCTGAGTCTCAAGGCAGATACCGGTGCGCTGCTTGTAGACGATGCCCTTCTTGCCGGTTACGGTTCCGTCAAGGAAGTTGCCGGAGTAGACTTGGATGCCTGGCTCGTCGGTCAGCACTTCAAGCAAGATGCCTGTAGTGGGGGAGTAGAGGGTAGCGGCCACCTGGCTGTCGTCGCGGTTGGTATCGAGCACCCAGTTGTGGTCATATCCATTGCCGAATTTGATCTGTTCGAAATCTACCTCTTCTATCTGAGCACCAACTTCCTTTGCATTCTTGAAGTCCATGGGAGTACCAGCCACGTCAAGGATTTCTCCTGTTGTCATATAAGTGGCATCCACTGGAGTGTATCGAGATGCATTGACTGTAAGGATATTGTTGGTGATAGGCTGGTTCGGGTCTCCGTTCAGATTGAAGTAGGAGTGGTTGGTCATATTGATATAGGTCGGCTTGTCGGTGGTAGCCTTGTAAGCAATGTCAATGGCATTGTCGGATGTGAGAGTATAGGTCACTTGAGCTGTCACATTACCGGGGAAGTTATTGTCGCCGTCGGGGCTTTCCATTGTCAGCACCACAGTTGAGTCGTTTGGTTGCTCTGCTGCGTACACTTTATATTGCCATCCTGTGGGGCCGCCATGCAGGCAGTGGCCGAAATTGTTCTGGGGAAGCTGGATGGTATCGCCGTCAATCACTATCTTGCCTTGGTTGATGCGGTTGGCATAGCGTCCGATTGAGGCTCCGAAGTCGCTCTGATTGTTTTCAGGGAAATAGGCTTGCACGCTGTCGAAACCAAGCACTACGTCTTTAAAGTCTCCCTTTTGGTCGGGAACCATGATAGACACGATGCGTCCTCCAAAATTGGTCACGCATACTTCCATGCCATTGGCATTCTTAAGTGTGTAAAGTGCTGTCGGTTTCCCCTCATATTCACCTACAAAGTTCTGAGGATCGAGGCCGGAAAGAGTGGTCTGAGCAGCCTCCTTGTTGGTGTTGCATGCGGAGAAAGCCATAGCTGCTCCGGCAAGCATTAGGAAAGTTCTTGTCGCTTTGATCATGATATTATATGTTGTTAAGTTGTTAAGTTATTAATCGAATTTAGGTTGCGCAAGCTCAACTTAA
Organism: uncultured Sangeribacter sp.; assembly: GCA_964432215.1. GTDB lineage: Bacteria > Bacteroidota > Bacteroidia > Bacteroidales > Muribaculaceae > Lepagella. The sequence goes on along the minus strand of CAYSMP010000109.1, from coordinate 11,642 downwards.
GGTTATAAAAACCTTGCTTAAACTTGCGTGTAGCTGATTATGCACTATGCATTGAGAATTATGGATTGAGTGTAAAAACTACACTTTTTCCTTTCGGGCGTAAAATTACAAAAATCATACGTCATCACCAAATAAATTAATATGTTATTCAGCATAAATACTATCTTGGTGCTCTCCGCTCATCCGTATCTCTATGTGCCCCCCTGAAAGTAACTATTCTGCGAATAGTCTCAGTGGGCTCATTGGGCAAGCGAAGCAAGCCCCCTCTGTGTATAAAGCCGGATAAATTATGCAATTATAAATAGTAATAAATGATAAAAGCTCCGTGTGTCCTCTGTGTGGGCCTTATTTCGATGTACGCTGAATAGTTACCCCCGAAAGCACTTTGTGTTAATTTTTGTTGCGATTTTCTAAACTATCAAAAACGGGGATTGTTACATTGTGTATAGACTAAGGTCTAAATACTGAAGACCCACTACTATATCTACGCCCATATATGCAAGTGCAAGATCCTCCTACACCCGTAAAGACTGATGAGCAGAACACCCCGCCTGCTCCCAAGCAAAAAAAGCATTTGATTGGAAATGCTTGGATCCGGCGCCCCCTGAAGGTGCTCGGATGTCTTATCATATTGGTTCTTTTGATACCCGTGCTTCTGTATCTTCCCCCAGTGCAGGACTTTGCCGTGAAGACGGCAACTAAAATGGTGGCTGACAAGACTGGCATGAAGATTGGTATCGATAAGCTGCGACTCAAATTTCCAGTCAATCTGTCACTCTCCGGTGTCAGTGTAATTGAAGCTACGGGAGACACTATGGTCCTTGCTCGCGAGGCACTCGTAGATGTGAAACTTCGTCCTCTTCTCGGGCTCGACGTTCAGATAAAGCGTCTTCGACTTCGCGACGGATATTATCGCATGCTTTCCCCGGATTCATCAATGCTTATGACCATTAAGGCCGGCTTGCTTGAAGTAGACGATAAGTCGTCGATGAATATGCGTACGAGCGAGATTTCTCTCAATGAAGCTAAACTACGTGATGGAGATATATTCATTTCAATGGATGTCTGGAAACAGACACCTACTCCGCAAGACACTACCTCCACTCCTTTCTATATCACTGCAAATAAGCTTGCCATCGAGAACATGCTTTTCACGATGACTATGCTCCCTACTATCGACACTCTTCGTTTCAATGCCAAAAACCTCTCTTTGGAGGATGGTGTGGTGGATCTTCGCACTATGTCTATACGGATGTCTGACGTCACCGCTTCCCACGGTGATGCTCTAATGCTCGCCCCATCACTTGAATACGTCAATGAGCATCCGGCACCTGCCCCCGACACTACGGCTGCTCCATCGGCTCCCACTACGGTGGTAGCTGACCGTATAACTCTGACGGATTTCAATGCCCGTTATGCTGTGAAAGATTCTCCGGTAGTGAAAGGCTTTGATACCAATGATATACGTGTCTCGGGCCTTGATATCGAACTTGAGCATTTCTACAATCAGGCAGTCAATATATCTCTTCCCATTACATATTTGAAAGGAATGGAACAATGCGGGCTTACCATTACTGAAGGAAAAGGAGTCTTCTCCATGGATTCTACTGGTATGAAGATCAGTAATTTTGATATCCGTACCCCTTACTCTCACGTCCTGGCCACTGCCGCTTTGCCCAACGCCCTCCTTGCGTTCGAACCTTCTGCCCTCCTTGACGTGGATATCGACGCAAGCCTTGGTATGATTGATATCAATAACTTTATGCCCGACCTCTCTGTATATACTTCGGCTGTGCCTGCTGCAACCCCACTCAATGCATTGGTGAAAGCCAATGGCCAGCTCGGCGACGCCGACATCGAGCAGTTTGATATCGCACTCCCGGGTACTCTATCACTACGGGCCTCTGGCAAAGCTAAAAATGCTTTAGACATGAAGGAGCTTATAGCAAATCTTACTTTCGATGGAGAACTCCGTCGGCCTGAAATAGTCAAGAAGTTTGTTCAGCTCAATGGTGTCAATATTCCTACTCTCAACATAAAGGGTACTGCTTCAGCCAATCGTGAAAACTATGCTGCTGACTTCAAACTTACTACTCCTCAGGGAAATCTCGCTGCCAACGGGCATGTGGGTATGAACTCGGAGCGCTACGACGTGAAGGCTGCCGTGCATTCGCTCAATGTTGGTTCTTTTATCGGCGACAAGACCATAGGCCCTGTGACGGCTACTCTCTCGGCCAGTGGCGCAGGTTTCAATCCTGAGAAGCGCGGATCTCACACCGATATTCGTCTCGACCTTGCAAGTGCACTCTACAACGGCCATTCCATAAAGGACATAACGCTGCTTGCTACTCTTGCCAATGAAGACTTTACGCTTAAGGCAAAATCTCCAAATCCGGTGCTATCTTTCGATATTGATGGCTCAGGACGTATATCCGACAATCTATATCAAGCAGACATAACTGCAGACCTGCACAACGTAGACCTTCTTGCGCTTGGCCTGTCGGAGACAAAGAATTCCGGAGGTGTAAGTTTTCATGTCAACGCCACTGCGTCTCCGCATACCTGGATATACAATGTCGATCTTGTCGCTCACGAAATCGATTGGCATCTTGCAGATCAAGATATCAGTATTCCTGAGGGGGTCAACCTCAAGTTCGTGTCTACAGCCTCTGATGTCAGCTGTATCATTGGTGCGCGTGGAGCAGATGTGAAATTTCTTTCATCAATTGGGCTTGAGCCATTGGTTAAAAAGTTCACGGAGGTGTCGTCAATGATTCCGAAGGTGATTGAGGAGCGTCGTATTGATGTGGAGCAACTTGAGACGAAACTTCCACCGTTCACCTTAACAGCCGATGTGGCGGGTAACGGAGTAATATCTCAGTTCTTATCTCCATCAGGAATGGGTATCGGTGATCTCTCGATGAAGCTTACGAAGGATTCTATAATCAACGGCAATATCTTGCTTAATACCCTACGGACGGAGTCTATGCGTCTCGATACGATTACTGTTGGACTTCATTCTCGCGGCAACTTGCTCGATTATATCGTGCATCTCGGCAATCGCCCCGGATCGTTTGATGAGTTCGCGGATGTAAGGATGAGCGGATATATTGGTGAGAACCGTCTGTCAGCCTATCTTGTGCAGCACAATATAAAGAAGAAGATGGGATATCGACTTGGTTTTACGGCTTCACTTGCTGACTCTGTGATGTCGCTTCGTTTCACTCCGTTGAAGGCCACAATTGCATATCTACCTTGGACCTTCAATATGGATAACTATATCGATTACACTATCACAAGCCGTAAGGTCAATGCCAACCTCGAGGCAAGCAGTGACCGAAGCAGTATACTCTTGCGTACTGAAAAGAATGAGAAAGGACAAGACAACCTGCACCTTAACCTAAAGAACATATATGCTGAGGACTTCCTACATATGATGCTTAATCCGCCGCCGGTAAAGGCTGTGCTCAACTCAGATATCAATGTGCGTTATACAGGGCGGGCTCTTGTCGGTAAAGGAACACTTGACATCAACGACCTGTTCTATGACCGCAAGCGCGTGGGAGATTTCGATTTCTCACTCGCCGCTGGAATGGGCAACAAGGGCAAGAGTGCGGGTAAGGTTGGGTTGCTGGTCGACGGAAAAGAGGCGGCAGCAGTTCAGTTTATACTCGCGCCCGATTCGCTCAATCCTGCGGGAGGTCTTGTAGCCGAGCGTCTCAAGCTTATACTTACAAAGTTCCCACTCGCTATAGCGAATCCGTTCTTCCCGCCACAAACTATGAAAGTTTCAGGCCATCTTGATGGAGATATGAGCCTCAGTGGCTCATTCACTAACCCGAAACTTAACGGTAGCATTTCATGTGACTCAGTCGGGCTCTTTATGAATATGCTTGGCACTACATTCCACTTTGATCGAGATCCCATCACAGTGACAGATAATGTGCTCGATTTCCATGAGTTCGAGGTATATGCTGTCAACAAGAATCCGCTCACTTTACGCGGTACGGTCGATGCTACCAAGATGTCTGACATCAGACTGGATCTTTCAGCTAAAGCTTCCAACCTTCAGCTTGTAGGCAACAAAGGCGGATATGATTTATCCGGACAGCTCTTTACCGATCTTGATGCATCAGTGAAGGGCCCAATGTCAAGAATGAACATCGATGCCACTGTCAATATCCTTCCCACTACCGACGTGACATATAATATGGCCATGACCAGCGATGCCTTGAGCGGCGAACATGGGGCGGAAGGAGTAGTTAAGTTTGTTAACTTCTCTGATACAACTCAGGTTGCTAAGGCTGATTCGCTTACTTCTACTCTCGGAATGAGGATTACAGCCAAAGCTATCATATCGCAAGGAACTCAGGTATTGGTCAATCTTGGAGGACAAGGAAAAGTGGAATGCAATCCCTCTGGAACGCTCAACTACTTCCAGAATTATGTTGGCGACATGAAGCTCAACGGAACACTATACACGGGCAATGGTTATGCAAACTATAGCATACCTATCATTGGTAAGAAGAGCTTCACTTTCGATCAGAACAGCCATATCACATGGAATGGCGATATACTTAATCCAGCCCTCTCCATTATGGCTACTGACCAAGTCAAGGCAAGCATTCAGATGAGTGGTAACACTCGCCTTGTCAACTTCCTTGTTTCCCTGAAGATTGGCAATACTCTTTCAGCTCCTTCGGTGGTATTCGACCTATCTACTGACGATGACATGAGCATCAGCAACGAGCTTCAGTCAATGACAGCCGACCAGCGTCAGCAGCAGGCTATGAATTTGTTGCTCACCGGTTCCTATACCGGACCAAGTGCGAAGTCCGTCGGTTCCAATATCGCTACAAGTAGCCTTTTCAGCTTCCTTACCTCTTCGGTCAACAAGTTCCTTGCCGACAATGTGAAGGGTGTCGACATTAATCTTGGAGTAGACCAGTATCAGACTGGTACGAATGGTGCTATGAACACTAATACTTCGTATTCTTATCAAGTGTCGAAGTCTTTGCTCAACAACCGCTTCAAGATAATTGTAGGTGGCAATTATACGGATGGTTCGGCCAATGAAAACTTCCAGCAGAACCTAATCAGTGACCTTGCTTTTGAGTACATATTAAAACAGACCAATAATATGAGCCTAAATGCTCGTCTTTTCCGCCATACTGGCTTCGAGAGCGTGCTTGAGGGTGAGATTACTGAGACAGGTGTCGGTCTATCGTTGAGAAGGAGACTTGCATACTTTACTGAAATCACTCATTTCGGTCTCAGCAAGCTGTGGAAGAAAAAGAAACCGGTCGTCTTGCCAGTGTCAGTTGACTCAGCTGTCAATGTTAAGGAAGTGGTGACTACTACAGCTGATTCAATCAAGGCAATATCAAGAAAGGAGGAAGAAAATGTTCAATAAATATTGTAGATATTCTTTTAGGGGAGCTACGTTGTCGATGGCGGTCCTCTTTGTGGTAATGCTTATTGCCGGCGCCTGTAGCACTACAAGCCGTCTGGGTGAGGATGAAGTGCTCTATACAGGATTGAAAAAAATAAAGGTCAATCCTACAGGTGACGATAAGTTGCCTTCCGCTTTGGTGTCTGAACTCACGCAGGCAGTCGATGTCAAACCCAACAACGCACTGCCCTTCATAACTCCTTATGTACGTTATCCGTTTCCATATGGTCTGTGGGTCTACAACCATTGGAATGATTCAGCAAAAGGTGTCTACGGATGGTTATACAGGCTCTTGGTAGAGCAACCGGTGCTTATTTCCGATGTGCGTGCTCCTATGCGTACGAAGATGGTAGAACAGATGCTTGCAGACAATGGCTATTTCGGCTCTACTGTGACCTATGAGGAAGTGCCTGATAAAAAGAATCCCAAGAAGGCTGCTATGACTTGGACATTTGATGTCTCCTCCCCATATAGGATTGACACAATAGAATATTTCCATCGACCTGCTAATCGAATCAAAAGCTTTATTGATTCTATCGCAATGAAAAGCAAGTGGTTTCAGAAAGGAGCAGTGTTCTGTGTAGATTCTTTATCAGCTCTTCGTGTGGAGGTCGCAAACAATCTCCGAAACCGAGGATATTATTATTTCCGTCCTGAATATCTGGAGTTCCTTGCCGACACGTTCATGACTCCGCATGCCGTGGCGATGCGTCTGAATTTGGCTGATAACCTTCCTGAGATGGCTCTTCTTAAGTATCGGACACGTAATATAGTCACTATACTGCAGCGTAACGAGGCTTTCGGTCCGGGGCGCCCGGATACTGTGCAGACCGATAAGGGTGAGCTCATCATCATGCGTCCCCAGAGAGTGAGAAAGGGTCTTATACCAGGATGCATCACTTTCCGGGAAGGAAAGGTTTTCTCTGTGCGTGATATGGATAGAACTCAGACTCGACTTGCTCGACTCGGAATTTTCTCCAATATCCAGATACAGCCTGTGCCTGCTGATACGTCTGCTGACAATCCATTGATGGACGTCTATATCACTTGTCGCTACGACCGCCCCATGGAGGCTTCGATAGAGTTAAATGCGACTTCGAAGTCTAATTCCTATATAGGTCCGGGACTAATAGCTTCCTTCTCTCATAATAATATCTTCGGCGGAGGGGAAAAACTTAGCGTTTCTCTAAATGCCGACTATGAGTGGCAGACAGGACGGAACCGGTCTTCCGTATTCAATTCATATGAATTCGGACTTCAGACATCGCTTGCTTTTCCTCGTCTGTTGGCTCCTAAGTTTATTCCTCGATCCAAGCGTGATCTGAATTGGACCACTATTTCGCTTGGCGGTTCGGTGCTGAATCGCCCGAAATATTTTATGATGGCGGAATATAATATGGGGATCACCTATGAATGGCGTGCTACGCGGCATGCTATGAATTCGTTCACTCCATTCAAATTGACATACAATAAACTTATCCGGACCACGGAGGATTTCGATTCTGTGATGGCGATGAACCCTGCGGTAGCACTTAGCTTCGAGAGTCGCTTTATCCCTCAACTCAGCTATACTTATACATATAATAAATGGTTTGAGCGCGAGCAAAACAATGAGATAACCTTTACTGCTACATTTACTGAAGCTGGCAATCTTTTTGATGTATGCTACGATCTGGCCAAAGTGAAAGGAAAGAAGACTCTTTTCGGCACACCCTTCTCGCAATTCGTCAAGGGACAGCTGCAACTCGTGTGGAATCATAGACTTTTCCCGAAACAGGACCGATGGATTGTGTCGCGTGTGCTTCTTGGAGCTGCGCATGCCTATGGAAATGCGAAAGAAGTGCCATATTCGGAGCAGTTCTATATTGGTGGAGCAAACTCTATTAGGGCCTTCACCGTGCGCTCAATCGGTCCGGGTAGCTATCGGGCTCCGAAAGATCTGGTTAATGGCTATTTCGATCAGACTGGTACGTTTAAATTTGAGCTAAATTCGGAATATCGCTTTCCGATAATTGGGGATCTTCATGGTGCTGCTTTCCTCGATATGGGCAATATCTGGTTGTTGAAAAACGACCCTTTGCGACCTGGAGGACAACTTGAAGGAAAGACCTTCTTGAAAGACATTGCTGTTGGAACCGGTGCAGGTCTGCGCTATGATCTCGGAATGTTGGTTGTCAGACTCGACGTAGGCTATGGTCTTCACACCCCCTATAGCAACGGCACTCCCCACTATTTTAACGTTCCCTTCAAGGATGCTTTCGCCCTACACCTCGCCCTCGGGTATCCATTCTAATAAGAATATTAGAATAGCCGGCTGTCCGGCCGGCATTCAAAAACTTTCCAACCGTAAAAAAACTCCGACTCAAAAAACGAGCCGGAGTTTTCAACATTATATAATGACCTACCTACATCTTCAGAAAGGCCTCGCGCCTTTGGGGACTTCAGTAGTTGCTTTCCAATGATAAAACACCTTTCCTCCCTCATCGGTTCATTTCCCTCTTCCCTAATAGCACGCAATTGTGGTCTGAACGCTGTGTGAACACTACTGAATTTGCAAATTTCATTTTTTTTAACTAATTTTGCACCTTGATAGCAATTATGCATTTTGAATTAAGAATTATGCATTAATATGAAAATCGTTCTCTTCGACAACAAGGAAGACCATTTCGATCTCCTTCCCCTTTCCTTCACTCGCCCCATCTGCGACTTTCGTGTGGGGATCACTACCATTCGTGAAAAATGGATCTCCTTTCTTCCTGATGCTCGGATCCATGCACTCCCTGTCGATTTCCTTCGTGAGCGTTTCGGGCAGCCCGACGATGACTCTGAGGAAATGCTTTTCGTATCCGGTGCGGTAGTCCCGGATGCCGACATAGCCGCTCGCATCGTTTCCCTTAAATCAGGTCAGGCCATTGTCTGCGATGACCGCCCGCTTGCTTTCCGAGGTAACTGGCATGATCTTGAAGCTCGTAATTTTCCTGATATTTTTGAAGAGGATTTACGCCATCTTCGACTTGTTTACGACGTTTTCATAATGAATCCACAAGTGCTTGTGGAGGATTTCCGTCGTATTACAGCTGGTCGATCGTCGAAGCAATTATCAGAGACTAACCATGTCATTGGTGATCTTACCGACAAGGATGGTAATCCGATGATTTTTCTTGAAGAAGGTGCTGAGGTGGAAGGTGCGATGTTCAATCTAAAGGAAGGTCCTGTCTATATTGGCCGTGATGCCACTGTGATGGAAGGCTGCTGCGTAAGAGGACCAATAGCATTCTGCGACCACTCGAAGGCACGTATGGGGGCAAAACTATATGGAGGATCTACATTCGGTCCATATGTGAAGGTTGGAGGTGAGGTCGACAATTCTGTCATCTTCGGATATTCCAACAAGGCCCACGATGGCTATCTCGGCAATGCTGTGGTAGGGGAGTGGTGCAACATCGGCGCCGGGGTAAACTGTTCTAATCTCAAAAATGATTACTCTAAGATTAGACTCTGGAATTATCGTTTGCATTCATTCGCACGAACCGATCTTCAGTTTTGTGGTCCTATTATAGGCGACCATTCCAAGTTGGGTGTCAATGTCATGCTGAATACTGCCACCGTAATCGGTGTTGGTGTCAACATCCATGGCGCTGGTTTTCCACGTGTGTTCGTACCAAGCTTCCTTGAGGGAAGTGCCAACGGTGGCTTCACCGACGTTCCCGTCAAGAAATTCCTCACAGTAGCTGAGCGCGTGATGGCAAGGAGAGGATTATCGTTGTCCGATCTTGACCGCGTAATCTTCGACCGTATTTTCGAATACGCCTCACACCTCAAATAAGATAGAGCCTGGCTTCCAAAAAGTAGTGGTGGTTTACCAATCGCCGCTTTTCAGGTGTCCCGCCATATAAAAAAATAGATTCTACAGGATATTTTAATTATGCATTCTGCATTATGAATAATGCACTGTAAAAGTGTATTATGAATTTTGCATTATACAACTTCATTGGTAAAAAGATGAACATTCTTAACTCGATTGATTTCCACCCGAAAGCTTTTTCGATGTGGAAGGGCTATGATATGGCCCGTTTCAAAACTGATCTGATCGCTGGCATTGTGGTCGGTATTGTGGCGCTCCCACTTGCAATTGCGTTTGCAATCGCTTCTGGTGTCTCTCCTGCTATTGGTCTTATTACGGCTATCATTGGAGGATTCCTTGTATCTGCCCTTGGTGGCAACACTGTCCAAATCGGTGGCCCGACGGGTGCTTTTATTGTGATAGTCTATAGTATAATCCAGCAGTTCGGACTCACTGGTCTCGCTATAGCTACCGTAATGGCTGGTCTTATACTCGTCTTGATGGGGCTTTTTCGTCTTGGCACTGTCATAAAGTTCATCCCCTATCCAATCGTAGTGGGTTTCACTGCTGGTATCGCCATTACAATCTTCTCTACGCAGATCAATGATTTCTTTGGCATGGGACTCCGCGATCTCCCCGGTGATTTCATTACAAAATGGGGTGTGTTGCTTGCCAATGTGTCGAAGGTAGATTTGGTGACTATGCTGGTGGGTATTGTCTCATTGCTTATAATCACTCTGACTCCGAAAATATCTCAGAAACTTCCCGGTGCGTTAATTGCGATTATTCTCGTGACGGGTGGCTGCTGGTTGCTTGGACGCTTTATGCCTGATTTTCATGTAGAGACAATCGGCGACCGCTTTGGCGATATGAAATCGGATATCCCTATGCCCCATGGTTTCTCCATCAATATGGCGACGATAAACGCTCTCCTCCCATCCGCATTCACCATCGCAATGCTCGGAGCTATTGAATCGTTGCTTTCTGCTACTGTGGCTGATGGCATTACCGGGTCCCGCACCAATTCTAACACCGAGCTGTTTGGCCAGGGTATTGCCAATATTGTAGTCCCTCTCTTCGGTGGAATACCTGTGACAGGTGCGATTGCACGTACTATGACCAATATCACAAATGGTGGTCGCACTCCTCTCGCCGGTATGATTCATTCGGTAGTGCTTTTGTTGATCTATCTTTTCTTCATGCCTCTTATCAATCTCGTGCCTATGTCGTGTCTGGCCGCTGTTCTGATGGTCGTGGCATATAATATGAGTGGGTGGCGCACTGTGAAGGCTATATCCCACAATCCAAAAGGTGATTTCTCGGTGTTGCTTGTCACTATGTTTCTGACAATCGTGTTCGACCTTACTATTGCCATTGAGATTGGTCTGCTGTTGGCCATGGTGCTTTTCCTTCGTCGTGTGACGGAGAATGCCGAGATAAAGGTCTATGGCAAGCAGCTTGATGTAGCTGAAGGCACCGAGATGCACACCCACGAAGTGCTGCAGGTAGAGAAAGGAGTGTCGGTATATGAGATTGATGGTCCGTTCTTTTTCGGTATTGCGACTAAGTTTGATGAGACGATGCGTAGTGCAATGCAGGATAAGCCACTCGTCCGTATTATCCGTATGCGTAAGGTACCCTTTATTGACTCCACCGGTATTCACAATCTTGAGACCCTCGTACGCTCCTCTCAGAAAGAGGGTATAAAGATTGTCCTTTCCGGAGTCCAGCCCAACGTGCATGCAGCTCTGGAAAAATCAGAAATTGTCAACTTGATAGGGGAAAAGAACATTTGCGACCACATTTCAAAGGCTGTAATTCTTGCAAATAACATAGTCCGCGACTATAACGCCCTCCCGGAGTGGCGTCGTCGTGGCCTCGACCCCGTCTAATGGAACCGCAGTTTCCCAACTAAAGACTCAAGACTAAAAACTGAAGACTGAAGACTCAAAAAAAAATTTGCATAATTCCCTGAAATTTTGTAACTTTGCAGTGTCTTAGGGTATGAAACCCCAACAATTCTCGCTAACGGATTAATATCTAATCGGTTAGCGTCAATTGCAGTATGTGGCCCGATACTCCGAGATTTGTTCGTTTAGCCTCAAAAACTCAACGGGCAAAACCCAAAATGAAGAAACATCATAAGTTTTTAGATATTTTTTAATTTTTAACAAACTAAAATGCCTACAATTCAGCAATTAGTAAGAAAAGGACGCGTTGCCCTCGTCGACAAGAGCAAGTCGCCGGCTTTGGATTCATGTCCGCAGCGTCGCGGTGTGTGCGTGCGTGTGTACACCACGACCCCGAAAAAGCCTAACTCGGCTATGCGTAAGGTGGCTCGTGTGC
>CAYSMP010000108.1:0-13279 GCA_964432215.1 uncultured Sangeribacter sp. | reverse complement strand
GCCAGTTTATCGACAACTATATGTCGATAAACATCATACCGGAAATCAAGCGTGTTCCGGGCGTAGGCGAGGCCATGGCCTTCGGTGCAGACTACTCAATGCGAATATGGCTCAAACCGGATGTAATGGCGCAGTATGGACTCATGCCAACAGACATCACTGCAGCCCTTGCCGAGCAGAACATAGAGGCAGCCCCCGGTAGCTTCGGCGAACAGGGCAACCAGACATTCCAATATACGATGCGCTATAAAGGACGTCTTCAGGATGAATCGGAATTTGAAGACATCGTGATCCGTGCTACACAAGACGGCGAAATACTACGTCTTGGAGATGTGGCTGAAGTTGAACTCGGCAAGTTAAGCTATGGATTTGCCAACCGAGACAACGGGCATCTCGGCTCTGCCGCTATCATCTTCCAGTCGGCAGGATCAAACGCAACGGAAGTTATCAAAAACATTGAAACGCTTCAGGACAAATGGCGCAAAGACCTACCGAAAGGTCTCGTAATAGAGACCACAATGAGCGTCAACGACTTCTTGTTCGCCTCAATTCATGAGGTAGTGAAGACTCTTATAGAGGCGTTCATCCTGGTATTTATCGTAGTTTTCATCTTCCTTCAGGACTTCCGCTCTACCCTAATCCCTATGATTGCCATTCCGGTGGCACTTATCGGTACATTCTTCCTTCTTTATATTTTTGGCTTCACCATCAACCTTCTGACCCTTTCAGCACTTGTGCTTGCAATTGCGATCGTGGTCGATGATGCGATAGTCGTGGTGGAGGCAGTGCATGCGAAGCTCGACCAGGGCTATAAATCTGCACGTAAGGCCTCCATCGATGCAATGAGTGAGATTGGTTCAGCCCTCGTGTCAATCACTCTCGTGATGATGCTCGTGTTTATTCCTGTGTCATTCCTCGGCGGAACTTCAGGTATTTTCTACCGTCAGTTCGGTCTGACAATGGCAATGGCAATCGGTCTTTCTGCTGTCAACGCACTTACCCTCTCCCCTGCCCTCTGTGCTCTCTTCCTAAAACCTCATAAAGTTGAGCCTGGCGATGAAGATCCGCTTGGTGGATATGATGTAGAAAACCGCAAAGTGGAGAAGAAGGAAAAGATGAGCTTCTTGAAGAGATTCTTCTACTGGTTCAACGTAGGATTTGATGCTCTTCTTTCGAAATACAAGACAGCTGTAAAATGGTTTGTCAACCACAAATTGATTTCTTTCGGCACTGTAGCAGCCGCAATCGGCATTCTCGTATGGCTTATGAATATCACCCCGACCGGTCTTGTGCCTACCGAAGACACCGGTACGATCATGGGTGCCGTGACAATGCCTCCTGCTACTTCCCAGGAACGCACACAGGCTGTAATGGACGAAATGGACTCTATCATTGGATCAATTCCGGAAGTGAAGAGTCGCACCGCCATCACAGGCTACTCCTTCATCGGCGGACAGGGCAATACATACGGCTCTTTCATCATCAAACTGAAACCATGGGATGAGCGTAAGAAACCGGGACAGTCAGCAGCAGGAGTGCTGCAACAACTTTATGCTAAGGCTGCAGTGATCAAGGATGCCAACATTATGTTCTTCCAACCTCCTATGATCTCCGGTTATTCAGCTACCAATGGTTTTGAGCTCAAGCTCGAAGACAAGACCGGTGGCTCGCTCGACGAATTCTTCGCAGTATATCAGAAATTCATCGGAGTCCTCAACGCCCAGCCGGAAATCCAGATGGCATACTCGACATTCAACCCGACATTCCCGCAATATCTTGTAGAGATCGACGTGCCCAAAGTGAAACAGGCAGGACTAACCCAGAATGCCATTCTCTCTACCCTTCAGGGCTACTACGGCGGTATGTACATATCAAACTTCAACTCCTACGGTAAACTATATCGCGTGATGATGCAAGCTTCCCCCGATGCTCGCGTGAGCCCGGAGACACTGAAGCAAATCAAGGTGCGCAACGGCAATGAGATGGCACCGATCGACAACTTTGTTCATCTGAAGCGCATCTATGGTCCGGACATCATCAACCGCTTCAACATGTTTACTTCTATCAATGTCACCGGTACACCGGCGGCCGGGTATTCATCAGGCCAAGCTCTTCAAGCCATCGAACGCGTGGCTCAGGAGACGCTTCCGCGTGGCTTTGACTTCGAGTATTCCGGTATGAGCCGTGAAGAGGCTTCGGGCAGCAGCGGAGGTACAGGCACTATATTTATATTGATCCTCGTATTCGTCTACCTCATCCTATCAGCACAGTATGAGAGCTACCTACTGCCGTGGGCGGTAATCCTTTCCGTGCCGTTCGGACTTATGGGTACATTCGTATTTGCTCACTTCCGCGATATCGCCAACAACATCTATCTGCAGATTGCTCTTATCATGCTTATCGGTCTGTTGGCTAAGAACGCGATCCTTATCGTGGAATATGCACTTGACAGGCGTCGTACCGGCATGAGTATCTTCAAGGCCGCCATTCAAGGCGCAGAAGCACGTCTGCGACCGATTCTCATGACGTCTCTTGCCCTTATCATCGGTCTTCTACCTCTGATGTATGCCACAGGAGCAGGCGCCAATGGCAACCAGGCACTCGGCACAGGCGCTGTAGGCGGTATGCTCATAGGTATGATCCTCCAGGTGCTTATAGTGCCGGCTCTCTTCGTGGCATTCCAGACTCTGCAGGAGAAATTCACTCCTCAGAAATGGAGCGACAAAGACAACCGCAAGATCAAGAGCGAACTTGAACAGTATTCCCTTAACAGAGACTAACGAGATGAAAAGTATCATAAAGATCACATGTGTGTCAGCTCTCGCCCTGACGATGAGCAGCTGCCACATCTACAATAAATATGAGCTGCCGCAAGATAATGCGATAGCCCAAGACTACCGTCAGGCTGTGGAGCACCAAGACTCCACAGGCCTGGCCTATATGGGATGGCGGGAAATATTCACCGATCCACTTCTGCAAGGCTATATAGAGCAGGCTCTCGCCAACAATACCAGCCTCGAGAACGCGAAACTCAACGTAGACATCGCCAACGCACAGCTGCAAGGGGCCAAGCTGTCTTATCTCCCATCGCTTGCCTTCACACCCAACGGCGGCACAGCTTCATACGGCGGAAGCCATATGAACTGGAGCTATACCCTGCCTCTGGCTGCAAGCTGGGAAGTGGATGCCTTCGGCAAAATTCTCAACCGCAAGCGTGGAGCGAAGGCAAGTGTGGAGCAGACTCAGGCTTATGAGCAAGCTGTCCGCTCGCAGATTGTGACGGGAGTTGCCTCCACCTACTATTCCCTTGTGCTCCTTAACCAGCAACTCGATCTGTCGAAGCGCACTGCCGCTATATGGAAAGACCAGGTGTCTACGATGGAACAACTTAAGCAAGCAGGCACCACCACGGAAGCTGCAGTAGTGCAGAGCCGCGCCAACTACTACAGCATCTTGGCATCGATTCCTGATTTGGAGCAGTCGATCACTACTGTCAACAACTCACTCTCCGTGCTTCTTAATACTTATCCAAAAGAATGGGAAGTGAGCAAGAGCCTCGATGTTGCGGTGCCGGCAGAAGCAGTGAATGGTGTGCCCATGAGCTATCTGGCCACTCGTCCTGACGTAGCTGCTGCTGAAAGGGGACTCGCCACTGCGTTCTACGCAGTGAGCTCAGCACATGCCAACTTCTATCCCTCTATCGCTATCTCCGCGCAAGGAGGCTTCACCAACCTTCTCGGCTCGATGATAACCAATCCGGGCAAATGGTTTATCCAACTGGCAGGTCAGCTCTCAGCTCCCCTCTTCTCACGCGGACAGAACATCGCTCAGCTTAAAGCAGCAAAGGCACAGCAGCAACAGGCTATCAACAACTTTGAGAACGCAGTAATGTCGGCTGCCGCAGACGTAAGCGACGCTCTTGTAAAAATTGAGAAGAGTACCGAGAAGAAAAAGCTGGTAGACCTTCAGGTGAAGGAATTGGAAAAGTCGGTAGAATATACCAATGAACTCTTCATCCTCAACCACCAAACGAGCTATCTTGAAGTGCTCACAGCCCGCAGTAGCCTTCTTCAGGCGCAACTGGCAAGCCTCAGCAGCTGGCACGCCCGGACATCGGCCCTTATCAGCCTATACCAAGCCGTTGGTGGCGGCCGATAAGACGTATTTAAAATATGATTAACCTGCAAATCGTCAATTTGTCAGACAAATTGACGATTTGATAACCTGAAAACTGAAAAACTCAACAATATGAACAACATATCACCCCTCGCATTCGTACATCCTGAAGCAAAACTTGGCGACAACATTATGGTTGGAGCTTTTGTCTATATCGACAGAAATGTAGAAATCGGCGATAACTGCTTCATTCATTCCCACACAAGCATCCTCTCTGGGGCAAGGATTGGCAAAAACAACAGGATATATGAGGGATGCATAATAGCTGCCACACCGCAAGACTTCCGCTGGAAAGGCGAGGAATCATACGTTGTGATAGGCAACGACAACCGTATCCGTGAGCACGTCATAATCAACAGAAGTATCCACGAAGGTAAGGCTACACAGATAGGCAACGGCACGTGTATCATGGCCCAAAGCCATGTTGGCCACGACACTCAGATCGGCAATAAATGCGTGCTTGGCAACGGAGTGAAGATTGCAGGCGACTGCAAGATTGGCGACTGCTGTATCTTCTCTTCCGGGTCTCTGGTACATGAGGGCTATGAAGTAGGCGACTACGTGCTCGTAAAGGGTGGATGCCGGGTGACCGGCAATGTGCCTCCCTACGTAGTGATGGCCCACAACCCGATCTCTTACTTTGGCGTCAACTCATACATCCTCGGACATGCCGGAATGAGCGATGAGAAAATCGACGATATCGCGAAATGCTATCGCCATATCTATCAGTCGAGCATCGCTCTCAACCATGCCTGCAAACGTATCAAGGAAGATGTAGACGATGGCGAGGAGCGTAGAAACATCCTGAACTTTCTCAAGCGTAACAACTACGACATCGCAGCAAAGCTTTCTTTCGAAGACTTTGACTGAGAAGTTGGAAGATATAAGTTTAATTATGGATATGCAAGGGCGGAGATTTTTTAAGTCTCCGCTCTTTTTTTCGGCGAAAAACTTGCAGGATAATTCATTTTTAACTAACTTTGAATCCAAAACACAATCAACGATAACAAGAAATGGAAATAGAAGGTAAAATAATCCTTGACCTTGGTCTGCAGTCAGGTGTGTCTAAGGCTGGAAACCAATGGAAAAAAAAGGAATTTGTGCTTGAGACTTTCGGGCAGTATCCTAAGAAAATAAAATTCACTGTCTTTGGCGACCGCGTAGACACTATGGATATCCAGGCCGGTAACTCATATACTCTTTCCGTTGACATTGAGAGCCGGGAATTTAATGAAAGATGGTATACCGATGTCAACTGCTACGCAGCGCGTCCGTATATGCCTGCAGGAATGCAGCAAGCTGGTTATCCTCAACAGGGCTATCCACAACAGGGTGTTTATCCACAGCAGCCCTATGGTCAGCAACAACCTTATGCACCCCAGCAGCCGTATGCACCTCAACAGCCCTATGCACCCCAACAGCCCGCAGCACAGCCCGCAGCTGCTCCTTTTGGAGGAGACGCATTCCCTCCGGCTCCTACACCCGGCTCAGGATTTGACTCAGCTGACTCTACCGATGACCTTCCCTTCTAAAAACCATTAGCCCCGCATTAAATGCGGGGCTAATGGTTTTTAATATCGATTCCCTTATTCGTGACCTCGATAAAGAAATTAAAAGACGAAAAAATAGGTTTTTTCGCCTTTTTTTTGTAACTTTGGGGCGATATTGCAGTCTACATGCTTAGAAGGGTACTCAATAAGAAAGTCAATTAATCGTTTTATTATAGAGTGCCTTCCTAAATAAGCATAGGCAAACCACTTAACAGATAACAATTACAACAACCAAGGATATGATAAAGAAACTCTTACTTTCCGCATCAATTCTGGCAGCAGCGTTCTCTTCTGACGCGGCTCTGCCCCAGGTGCAGCTCCGAGACATGCACGGAAATTCAGTGGACACATCTACACTCAGCAACGATGGCAAACCCTTCGTAATCGACTTTTGGGCCACATGGTGCAAACCATGTGTACGTGAACTCAAAGCTATTGCCGACGTCTACGACGAATGGGTAGAGGAAACAGGTGTGAAGATTTATGCTGTCAGCCTTGACGAGGCTCAGAACGAGCAACGCGTAAAACCCTTCGTGGAAAACAAAGGATGGGAATATGAAGTGCTACTTGATCCGAATGGAGATTTCAAACGTCAACTCGGTGTAAGCGATCCTCCACACGTGTTCGTTGTAGACGGCGAGGGCAACATCGTATGGAACCATCAAGGCTACGTAGACGGAGCTGAAGAGGAAATCATTGAGGCCGTAAAGAAAGCAATGAAATAAGCCCTGCCGACAAGACTTCAATGAACAACGAACCTAAACGACGATGAAAAGAATATTCATTCCTTTCTGCGCATTGATGCTTGCAACTCCTCCTGCCGTAGCTGAAAATGAGGTCACTACAGACTCCGAGGCCGATGAGCAATACCGCAATACCTACACGGAAGGCGAAACCCGCCTTCCGAACTCCTACTCTGGAGGAGACTCAAAGCTACCATCCACCTTCATCGACAATCCCGCAGAAAAGAAAAGCGATTCATGGTGGAGCAAAATCCGGGCTACCGGATCTATACAGTCGGAATTTCTAATTCCTTTTGATCTCAAGGGTGATAAGACGGGGGAATACGAGAAAGACGTGCTAAACAACACTTATTTCGACTTCACTGTCAACGCCCCTTACGTATCGGTAGGCGCACGATTCCAGTGGGCGAAATGGCCACTGCCGGGCTACGACAAGGGATTCGGTGGCTGGGGCGTCCCCTACATATGGGCTACCGGCGGATATAAATGCTGGCAGGCTACAGTAGGAGATTTCTACGAGCAGTTCGGATCCGGACTCATCCTGCGTACCTACCAAGAACGATCACTCGGTGTAGACAACGCCATACGAGGAGGCCGAATCAAAGTAAATCCTGCTCCCGGCATCCACCTGACAGCTCTCGGCGGAAAGCAACGACGCTATTGGGAGTGGAATTCATCATGGCTTTGGGGAGCTGATGCTGAGTGGAGTCTCAACGAGACGTTCAAAGACAAATTCAAGCGCAATACAGGCCTAACCTTTGGTTTCTCCTATGTTGGAAAACACGACAAAGCAGAGCAGATAAAGGTGTCACCATCCGGAAGCCTCGTGCCGGATCCAACTCCTGGCTATAATTACTATCTGAATTTTCCTCAGAACATCGCAGCCTTCGACGGTCGTGTTAAGGTGAGGGCCAACGATTTCAACTTCCTTCTGGAATACGCAACAAAGAACAACGACCCTAACTCACTCAACAATTTCACATATCGCCGAGGTCAGGCAGTGCTCCTCTCAGGCACATACTCCAAGAGCGGATTCTCTGCTTTGTTGCAAGCCAAAAGAAGCGACAACATGGACTTCCGATCGAAGAGAGTGATCGACGCTGAATATATGTTGAGCTCGACAGTAAATCATCTTCCGGCCTTTACATTGACTCAGACATACGCTCTGGCTGCAATGTATCCCTACGCTACACAAGCCGATGGCGAGTGGGCTTTTCAAGCAGACGTCAGGTATCTATTCAAAAAGAAGACCCCACTTGGAGGCAAATATGGCACCAATGTTAGACTGAGTGCGAGCTACATCTCAGGTCTTGACTATTTCAAACCTGAGGGTGCTCTGTCGACCGACCGTGAACCCGGAACGAACCAATATGGCTCACCTTTCTGGAAAATCGGGTCACTCTACTATGCAGACCTTAACTTCGAGCTCAATAAGAAACTCTCGAGGAAATTCCAGATGACGCTTTTCTACATGTTTCAGAAATACAACCAGACAATCGTAGAAGGACACGGCGGAATGGTGACCAGCAACATCTTCATCTATGAAGGCCAATGGAAGATGGCTAAAAAGAGCCAATTGCGCTTCGAAGCCCAGTATCTTCAGACGAAGCAGGACAAGGGCGACTGGATAGCAGGGCTTGTGGAGGTGTCGTTTGCTCCCCATTGGATGGTTACCGTGACCGACACATGGAACAGTGCACGCAACGACAACTATTACTCATTACTTGTGACCTACAACCTAAAGGCAAACCGCTTTACATTTGGCTACGGCCGAGTGAAGGAGGGCTATAACTGCTCAGGTGGCGTATGCCGTTGGGTTCCTGAGACAAAGGGGTTCAATCTAACATATAACTATACTTTCTGATGAAAGCCTCATATCTATCATTAGGACTACTCATTCTCGCTGCGGTTGCCACAGGATGCGACAACATCAACGAGGATGACCGCTACATAAAGGTTGAAAAACCTTTGATCGACAATCCACGCACGCTTCTTATAATGGAGTTCACCGGCAATAGCTGTTTAAACTGTCCTAACGGAGCCTCTATTGTAGAGCAAATAAAGGAAGATGAAGCCCCGGGAAGAGTGATCTCGGTAGGACTCCACCCCAATGGAAGCCACTTCACCGAACCTATGCCTTCCATCCACACCCCAAGTCGCAAACAAGATTTACGCTGCCAAGCTGCGACTGCTCTTTTTGATTATTATCAACCGAGTGGGTTCCCGGCTGCGATCTTCAACGGACTTAAGTCTTCTATGTCTGGCTCTACCGGCGACTGGATCCAGAGAGCTTCAGAGGCCCTTATCGTGCCGACCTACATCTCGCTCTCAGCCACCAGTGATTATGATCCGGAGAGCCGTAAGCTGAATGTAGGATACGAAGTGGAATTCCTCGACATCATAAAAAGGAAGCTCAATGTCACAGTTTGGCTTGTGGAAAATAAAATAATGGGCACCCAGACAATGCCCGACGGCAAGATGAACCTCAACTATGAGCACAACCATGTGCTCCGCGCTTCGCTCAATGGAGATTGGGGCCAGGAACTCGGAAGCACTTTTGCTGAAGGAAGCACTGTCAACGGCACAGCCTCTATGACCCTTCAAGAGGATTGGGTGGCTGAAAACTGCGATGTCGTAGTTTATGTCTACCGTGACGACAATAAGGAAGTGGAACAGGCTATTTCTGTAAGTGTTGAGTAATAAACGTTAAACATTAAGTGGAGATTAATTTGAAATTTTAATCATTATGAGACGACTTACTATCTCAATCCTCACTGCAATATATGCTACGATTCTGGTTATATCCGGATTCGCGGCAGATGCAGTGAAATGGGACATAAAGCTTGTGGGAGACGGCACCGACTCCCCATCCGTAGTGGCTACAGCTACAATCGATCCAGGCTATCACCTCTACGCTATCGACAACCCAGCCGGTGGCTCCAATCCCCTCGTATTCTACTTCGACACAAAGGGATGTGAGACAGTTGGCACACCGACAGCAGACCATCCATACACAAAAGAATTTGACGATACATTCGAAGTAGACCAACACTTCTATTCCAATAAAGTCACCTTCACTCAGAAACTCAAGCCTACAGCTGCCAATTATTCGGTAGATGTAGAAATTAAAGGACAGGCATGCAACGACACCGGTTGCACTCAAGTATATGGCGGGAAAAGCCTCTCTGGAAAAGCTCCGGCTGCCGCCGCAGTCAATCCGGTGGCTGATCTTCCTGCTCCTCTGGCAGCCGCAGAGGAGGCATCGGCTGAAGAGAAAGCTGAAATCATAGCAGAGGAAGTAGATTCTCTCCACAAGGCAGATGGTCCTCTCGTACCCGGTGTACTCACTCAAGGCGACGTGACAAAAGAAGGATGGTGGACCAATGTGGAAGCTGAGTTGCGTGCCTTCGAGACAGACACACCCGAGGCTACCAGCAGCCTCCTCTACATCTTCATTGCAGGATTTTTGGGAGGCCTTATCGCCCTGGTGACACCCTGTGTATGGCCCATGATTCCAATGACAGTCTCTTTCTTCCTCAAGCAGAATAAGAAGAGCCGGCGCAAAGCTATCGGGGCTGCCGCGACATATGGAGGTTCGATTATCGTGATCTATGTTGTGCTCGGACTTGCAGTGACGATTATCTTTGGAGCTTCGGCCCTCAATAACCTCGCTACAAATGCCATCTTCAATATCATCTTCTTTTTGCTCCTGGTAGTGTTTGCCATCTCCTTCATGGGAGGATTCGAACTCACTCTCCCATCGAGCTGGACCAACAAGATGGACTCTAAGGTAGATGCCACCACCGGAATGCTCTCGATCTTCTTTATGGCGTTCACACTTGTGCTCGTATCTTTCAGCTGCACCGGTCCTATCATTGGCACCCTGCTCGTGGAAGCAGCCTCTACAAGCAACTTCGTGTCGCCTGCTGTCGGCATGTTTGGATTCTCTCTTGCTCTCGCCCTTCCATTCACTCTCTTCGCAATGTTCCCGACAATGCTCAACAGCATGCCCAAGAGCGGCGGCTGGATGAATACAGTGAAAGTGGTGCTCGGCTTCCTTGAACTCGCTCTTGCGCTCAAGTTCCTTTCGGTAGCAGACCTCGCCTACGGATGGAGAATTCTCGATCGCGAAGTGTTTGTAAGCCTCTGGATAGTAATCTTCGCTCTTCTCGGCGTATATCTTCTCGGTAAAATCACTTTCCCTCACGATGACAAGGTTGAGAAAACCGGGGTGACACGTTTCATGCTCGCATGCATCTCCTTTGCCTTTGCCATCTATATGCTTCCCGGTCTTTGGGGTGCTCCGCTTAAAGCAATCAGCGCATTCGCACCTCCTACTTATACTCAAGACTTCTCTCTCTATGAAGGAGACGTCCACGCAGTGGTAGATGACTACGAAGAGGGAATGGAACTGGGACGTAAGCTCGGAAAACCTGTAATGCTCGACTTCTCAGGCTATGGTTGCGTGAACTGCCGCAAGATGGAAGCAGCCGTATGGACTGACCCTGAAATCAAGGCTACTATTGACAACGATTATGTGCTGGTGACTCTAATGGTAGATGAAAAGAAAGCTCTACCGGAGCCTATTAAGGTCACTGAAAAAGATGGGACACAACGCACTCTTCGCACATATGGCGACAAGTGGAGCTATCTACAAAGGTCAAAGTTCGGTGCAAATGCACAACCATTCCACGTGCTGGTAGACAACAACGGAACCCCCCTTGCTCCTGCATTCGTCTACGAAGAAGACATACCGGGCTACAAGCGTTTCCTCAAGCAAGGCCTTGACAACTACAACCGAAAGTAATGCAATTCTTAATCATGACGAAATTGCTATAAAATGAGAATATCGACACTTTTGATAATATCTATGGGGGCGGCTTGCGCGATGGCGCAGGCCGCTGCCTTTAACACTGACGTCAATGCTAACCAAGCTCCATCTTCAACCTATTCAAGATATCTTGAGCTAGCAGACTCGGCACGTTATCATATTGCCAAAGAGGAATGGAGCGAAGCGGCACGTTGCACCCGCGAGGCAATGCGTCTCGAACCGGGCAATGTAGGCAACACTATGCTCTTCTGCAACCTCGGGCTTGCCACAGGAATGGAAGGGAAAATCGGAGAAGCGATGGAATGCTTCGACATAGCACTTTCGCGTGCGCCCAAGAGTATTCCCGTGCTCACCTCAAAAGCAAAAATTCAGATTAAGGCCTCAGACTCTGACGGGGCGTTGGAGACACTCGATACTATCCTAAGCATCGACAGTCTTGCAGAGTGGCCACTGCAGACCCGTGGACTACTGCGGATGAGAAAAGCTGACTATAAAGCAGCTTTCGATGATTTCAAGACACTGACCAAAAATTTTCCCAAAAATTCTTGGGGACCCGGAGGGCTTGCCAAATGCATGGAGATGCAGGGATACCTTTCAGAAGCTGCCGGCTATTATGCGGATGCCGTAAGCCTGACCGACGATGACGATGAAGACAGAGTGGAGTTTCAATTAGGACTCATCGAAAACCTTGGACATACAGGAAAACTGACGGAGGCGCTCAACGTAGCAAAGGAAGCCATTGCAGAAAATCCACACGACGGGCGTCTTTATCTGCTCAGAGGATGGATCAAGAAACAGCTACTTATCTACAGGGAGGCGGAAGCCGACAAAAAGCTTGCTATTGATTACGGTGTTGATTATCAAACTATTGAACGATTCTTTCCCACAAATTGATAAAAAAAGATATTGACACAGCTCCTAAAAAGATATCTACACCCCTTTCAGACTTCAGTTTTTTTTATTAATTTTGCAATCGCAAACAGTTTGCAATTGCAATGTAATTGCAAACCGTAAGCATCAAATCTTCAAAACAAACCGATATTTCACAACAGAGACAATGATGGACATACTTCCTCTACATATCGAATATCTGCTTACACGCCATGATTGTGTCATAGTGCCGGGACTCGGAGCCTTTATAGCCATCGAGACAGAAGCTCATATAGATTTCGAGGCGGGCATCATTTGTCCTCGCCGACGTGAGATAAGCTTCAACAGGAGCGTTGTGACCGATGACGGGCTCCTCTCCCACTCCATAGCAAGACGAGAGGGCATTTCCTATGAAGATGCTCACCGGATGCTTGCACACCTTAGCAGCAGAATGATGGCAGACCTAAACGAAGAGGGTGAAGTCTCCCTTGGGATGACTGGAAAGCTTGTGAAGGACTCCGATGGTCTCATAAATTTCCAACCTCGCCGATCAACCATTCTTTCCGATATCTTTGAAGACGTGCAACTTACTGAAAGACAGCCGTCGAATCAGATGACAACCGATGAGACCGAGGCAGCAGGTAATGAAGCCGTTGAAGAGGAAGAGGGAATGCGAACCATTAAAGTCAAAGCCGACCGGTATGTTTTCACTGTAAGCAAACGCGCCGTCCATGCCGCAGCAATGCTCATAACCATTTTTACAATAGGATTGTCTATGCTTCTTCCAATTAATCATGACAACGAGCAGAAGGCATCCGTAATTTCTATTGAAGATTTCTTCCGTCGTGTCAAAACTGAAACTACCGATAGCAAGGATAAAAGCGGCTTGACAGAAGAGAAAAATGACTCAATAAGGAGTGCAGACATTTTATCTATACCTTAAAAGAGTCCGGAAATCAAAAAAATGGGGTAATAATAAAAAAAGTCACTGAAAAATTTGCACAGTTCAAAAAAAAGCAGTAACTTTGCATCGCAAAAACGGGGAACGCCCCTCCAAAATGCGAAAATAGCTCAGTTGGTAGAGCACGACCTTGCCAAGGTCGGGGTCG
>CAYSMP010000107.1:0-13617 GCA_964432215.1 uncultured Sangeribacter sp. | reverse complement strand
GGGCGGCTACGAGGCAGACGAAGAAATCGATTGATAGCTTTTTCCAATGGAGGACCCAGACATCCTCCTGATAGTTGGGACGCCCTTGTGAAAGGACGTCCCGTTTTTGCGTGATAGAAAGGAGCGATTTTTGCGTTAATATAAATATAGAGCCGCAGCAATGACTTCGTGTTTAATCCCTCAGCACAGTGTTGAGGATGGAAAACACAAGCAATAATAAAGACCATGAGAATAGATATATTGACCGTCATGCCGGAGATGCTTGAGTCTCCGCTCAACTGCTCGATACTGAAGCGGGCCCAGGATAAAGGGCTTGCTGAGATCTGCATACACAACCTGCGAGACTATACTACCGACAAGCACCGAAAAGTAGATGATTATCCTTTTGGAGGTGAAGCAGGAATGGTGATGAAGATCCAGCCAGTGGACGCCTGCATCTCAAAACTGAGGGAGGAACGAGAATATGATGAAATAATCTTTATGACCCCTGACGGGAAGACTTTCGACCAGCCTATGGCCAACAGTCTTTCGCTTCTTGACAACATAATCATTTTATGTGGTCATTACAAGGGAATAGATTATAGGATAAGAGAGCATTTTGTGACGAGAGAGATATCAATAGGCGATTATGTGCTTACCGGGGGGGAGCTTCCGGCTGCGTGTGTGGTAGATGCGGTAGTGAGATTGCTTCCCGGAGTGATCGGCGACGAGCAGTCTGCACTGTCGGATTCGTTTCAGGACAATCTGCTGGCTCCGCCAGTGTATACACGCCCTGCAGACTATAATGGATGGAAGGTGCCGGATGTGCTTTTGAGTGGACATGAGGCAAAAATTGCGCAGTGGCGTCTTGATCAGGCTATGGAGAGAACTCGAAGGTTGCGCCCGGATCTTCTTAACGATCAACGATAAAAGATAAATTATAAAGATTAAATATATGGATTTTGTGATATTGGCGGGAGGACTTGGATCCCGCTTTGTGAAGGAGGGGTATGAAGTTCCGAAGCCTCTCGTGCCTCTTTTTGGAAAGCCGATGATGGGGGTGCTTATAGATACACTTATGAAGTGTGGAGCGGAGCGTATATATGTAGGGGCAAACGCGCGTATGCAGCAGCTCATTGACTATCTTGAAGGACTGAAAGGAGAAGGTCTTCCCATAGAAGTGAGGCCTATTATCACTGATAATTCCTATTGCACGCTGAAGGCGGCTTCGGAAGGAATCGAGGGAAAGTTCATTGCTATGACTTGTGATGCCATTTTCCCGACAGATGAATTCCAAGGCTACGTTAAGGCCGTGGAGGATGCCGACACCGATGTCGCTCTTATGGGCCTAACCAGATTTGTTGAAGATGAAAGTCCTCTCTATGCCAGGCTGTCTGGCAGCGGGGAGGTGATAGACTACCGCTATGGAGGGGAACCATTTGAGGAAGGCACCATTGTTTCAGCCGGTCTCTACGGATTGTCGGGCAAGATTATGGGAGTCATTCCTGAGCTTGGTCTTGAGCCGGAGTCGCTCAGCGACTTTCAGCGTCTGCTTGCTGTGAAGACGCCTGTTAAGGTGAGACCATATGAATTCACCATAGCATTTGACGTAGACAACACCCGCGATCGGCTGCATGCAGAGGAATTCCTCGGCAAATTCAGATGACCGGTGAAGGCAAGATGATCGAAAATGCCGGGATTCCTCCAGCCAAAGGTGGAATCCCGGCACTGTTTCTTAGGATTAGGATGAAGCGAATTTTATTCAGTGGTCTATGAATTTGCAGTGTTGAGATATATTTTTGACTATATAACACCAAAGGGCTATAATGTTATCAACAGGCACACGGGCGAAGCTCTTTGATGTTGCAACGACACATTTGATTTGAAAACTTAATGAAACAGTTTTGCGTAAAAAACAGGAGATAAAAAAGGAATAAGGGGCGAAAAAACGAATAGTTGAGTTGTATTTAAAGAGTTAAAATCAAAAAATAGAAGAGTATATAATTTTTATTAAACAAATGTTGCGTAGCGATTGAGAGAATAAAATTGCACAAATTCACATTTTTTTAGACTCATTGTTGGTTTTTTCGCATATATTTGATTAATTTTGCATCGTCGTATGCCCAGATGCAACGGCAGAGATGGAATCAGGCTAATGGCCTCTATGCCATTAGCCATAATTAAAATAGGAAACAGGTGAGTAGTTTTTCAAGAAAGACCGCGTATTGGTTTAAGCGATGCGCCAACATACCTTTGCTGATAATAGGAGCATTCTTCGTCGGAATATTGCTCTTGAATGATGATGCATCGTTCACTCAGAGCATGGTTTTTGAGAAGGAGATAGTACGTCTGAAAAAGGAAATCAAGGAAAACAAAGACTCAGCTACCTATTACCGAAGCCGTCGACTGGCGATAGAGCGAGGCGACGACGCCCTTGAATACATAGCTCGGGAGCAGTATCATATGAAGCGTCCAACAGAAGACGTATTCTTGCTCGTGGCTCCATCCAAATGACGTAGA
This sequence comes from uncultured Sangeribacter sp., assembly GCA_964432215.1. Lineage (GTDB taxonomy): Bacteria > Bacteroidota > Bacteroidia > Bacteroidales > Muribaculaceae > Lepagella. The sequence goes on along the minus strand of CAYSMP010000107.1, from coordinate 11,118 downwards.
GATGAAGAGAGACAATCAATCCGCTCAAGGAGCCAAGACAGAGGCGCGACTTGAGCAGAGACGAAAATATACAGAACTGGTAGCGGCCTTAGGGTTGCTTCTTGTGCTTGCGGCGATGATGGCACCATTTCTGGAGGGTCTTACAGGACACTCTATGATGTGGGCCAAATGGGTTTATGCTGCAGGAGCGTTGGCATATACAGTAGCGCGTGTGGTCAATGTCAACGCCGCCGGCGACTCGTTGAGGCTTCGCCGACTGCGTCGACTTGAGTTTTGGGCAGGTATGTGCTTCATCGTAGGCGCGGCATTCTGGTTTTATAAACTTCAGTATTATTCCGGGCTATTTGCAGGTCCGCTTGCCGTCATGCGACAGACGGTGGCGTTCACAATGGCAGGTGCTGTGATCCAGATTGTAGCGAGCTGGATGATAGCCTATCAAATGAAGAAGGAGAAAAACGCGTGAGGGATATGGAAGATGCCAGAAGGTTTGTTGCAGTAGACCAAGGGAATACCCTGCTCAAGCTCACTCTTTTCGAAGGAGATGAGCCGATTGAGACCTGTAGGTTTTCTGGGGATGCAGCAGATGACGTCATCTCAGTAATAGACCGATGGCATCCGGACTGCGGGATATTCTGCTCGGTAGGGAAGCTTGATTCCCGGATGGTGGAGTCGCTTAGGCTGTCGCTTGACGGCAGACTTCTGATTTTGTCGCGCTCCACGCCTGTCCCTATCGGGATTGACTATTCTACCCCCTCGACTCTCGGACTTGACCGCGTAGCCCTCGCTTCGGGAGCGGCGATGCTCTATGGAGGGGAGACAGTGGCAGTGGTCGACGCGGGGACAGCGGTCACTCTTGATGTGGTGGACGGTAGCCCTGCTTTCAAGGGAGGACGGATCACTGCCGGGTTGCGTCTGCGGTTTCAATCGCTTCATGCACAGACCTCGTCGCTTCCTCTTGTGGATTCTGATGGGGAGTTGCCTATATTGGGCGACACCACAGCTACGGCTATACGCTCAGGAGTGGTCTTGGGTCTCGCAGATGAGATTACGGAGACATTCCGGCAGTATAAAGAGAGTTACGGATGCAAACGTATTGTGCTGACCGGGGGTGACGCCGGTGTGCTTTGCAAGTGTATCAATTCGCGTATACCAGCCGACCATGTGCCAGACCTGATGGCCTTTGGTCTGCTTTATATCTACAAATACAATGAAATCTAAGATCAAAACATTACTTGCCGCCGTAGGTGTGGCTTCATTCATAGCGACGACACAGGCTGACGTCAATACCCCGTATTCAATGTATGGCTACGGAGTGATAGGCGACCGGGCTACTTCCATGCAACGCCAGATGGGTGGCATAGGCTACGCCATGCAGTCAGGGCGCCAGATCAATGCCATGAACCCTGCTTCGTATGCCTCGATAGACTCCTTGACTTTTCTATGGGACATGGGAGCCAACATGAACATGCAGTGGAGCAAGGACAATACCGGAAAAACGCATGGCTATGGCGGTGGCCTTGACTATGTCACCATGGAATTCCCGTTGTCGAAATACATGGGAATGTCTATAGGCATGGTGCCGCTGACACAGGTAGGCTATGCTTTTGGCGATGAGATCAAATATGGAGCGCGTCAGAATCAGGGCAATGGCGGGATTACCGAGGCATACGCCGGCATATCGGGCAAGATAAAAGGTCTATCGCTGGGAGTCAATGTATCTTATGATTTCGGAACGATCCAGAATGATGTGTATGCCACTCCAGGATCGGGCTCGCAGTCTCTTTTTGAGCAGGTTATGCAGATCAGAGACTGGAATATAGTGGGAGGAATACAGTATAATCAGCCTATCAATAGATATAACTCTATCACTATCGGGGCTACATATTCACCTAAGAAGTCATTTCATGGCAATACATGGCTGACACTGCAGAATCTTACTTCGGATGCCCGTCCAGACACTATAGTACGCAGCAGTATGAAGGGAAAATACTATTCTCCACAATCGTTCGGGTTAGGACTTGCCTATACGCACGAGAAAGTACACCGTATAATGGTTGAGGCCGACTTTACACTTCAGCAATGGTCGAAGGCTCCGTTTTCGTCGCTTAAAGATGAATCGGGACAAGTCGTGTTTCAAGGCATGCATTTTGCCGACCGCCAAAAGATAGCAATCGGAGGAGAATATATCCACAATGTGCGAGGAAGTTATTTGGAGAGAATGCCGTGGCGTTTAGGTGTTTTCTATACAGATGACTACCTGAAGATCGACGGCAACCGAATGAAGGAATATGGTGCGACTCTTGGCACCAGCTTCGCTGCTCCCGGCCGCAAGACCATGATCAACTTCGGCCTTGGATGGAGCCACCGAAAATCTGCCCCAGTGAATCTTCTTTCAGAAAACTATTTCAACATTATGGTTGGAATCAACTTCAATGAGGTATGGTTCTTTAAGAGGAAGATTAATTGATTTTTGGGGTTGTGGAGTTGTGGGGTTGTTGAGTTGGAAAATTGATGAGGTGACATATTGATAACATGAAGATGAACAGATCATATTGGAATTTTTCCGGAGTTGCGGTAGCTGTGTTTGCTGCAATGGTCTTCATTGTCTCAAGTTGCAAGGAAGATGGAAAGCTTGGAGTTGCCTCTCGTATAAATCCGAAGGTGATGCCGTCAATGTCGACTGTCAATGTGTCAACGCTTATATCCGATTCCGGCATTACGCAATATAAGATAGTGTCGCCATTATGGAATGTCTATGACGAGGTAGATACGCCTTATTGGATTTTTCCAAAGGGTATCTTTCTGCAGAAATTCGACCGAAATTTTAATGTGATAGCGTCTGTCGCTGCAGACTCGGCAAAATTTTTCCGAATGCTTAACCTCTGGAAGCTCGATGGCAACGTAGAGCTTAGGAAGGAGCCGGGGGAACTCTTTCTTACCCAGCAGCTTTTTTGGGACCAACGACGAAACCGACTTTACAGCGATTCTTTTATCCATATCGAGACACCTGAGCGCATGCTTGAGGGACATGGATTTGAGAGCAATGATAGACTTACGCAGTATACCATACGTCGCCCGACCGGTATCTTCCCGGTGAGCGAGGATATGAGGAGGTGAGTCTTGAGTCTTCAGTCTTGTTTTGAATTATTAATGATTGGGAAAATATGTCATTCAGTGTAGCATTGGTGCTTACTATAATAGCGGTTGTTTTCTCTGCACTCTTTTCGGGTATGGAGATAGCTTATGTGCAATCCAATAAGGTCAGGATGCAGATCGATGGGTCGCGTGGGGGAGTGGTCGACCGCATTATACGGGGATTCAGTCATAATGAAGATATGTTTATCTCTTCGTTGCTCGTAGGCAACAATATAGTATTGGTAGTCTACGGTATCACCTTGTCGGCTTTGATAAATCCGGTGCTTGAGAGGTGGTTTGGCGATTCGGAGGCTATGGTGCTTATAGCAAATACGGTGTTTTCTACTCTTGTCATTCTACTTTGCGGAGAGTTTATACCTAAGGCTACATTCAGGATCAATCCGAACTTCATGATGCGTATGTTTGCCTTGCCGCTATACATTATCTACATAGTGCTTTACCCAGTTTCGAAGTTTATATCTTTTATCACGAAGGGACTGATGGGACTTTTCGGCATACAAGAGAATAAAGTAGATGCCCGGTTGATAACGATGGATCAACTTGATGACTACCTTGAGGAGCAGCTTCACAGTAAGCAGCAGTCGAAGGAAGAAGTTGAGAATGAGGTGAAGATTTTCCGGAATGCGGTTGACTTTAAGGATACCACGATAGAGGAGTGCATGCGACCACGCAATGAGATAATTGCAGTGGAGAAGGACACAACGACACGGGAAGACCTGCTTTCACTTTTCTCACGGACCGGACTGTCCAAGATAGTTGTATATAAGGAAGATATTGACGATGTGGTGGGTTACATCCACATATCGGAGCTTTTCAATATCGACTCTGACTGGAGGGAGCACCTGAAGCCGGTGATATTTACTCCGGAGACAATGCTTGCCAATAAGATGATGCGCCGTATGATAGCTGAGAAGAGAAGTGTGTGTATAGTCATCGATGAGTTCGGAGGGACGTCTGGACTTGCTACTCTTGAAGATCTTGTGGAAGAAATTTTTGGTGAGATAGAGGATGAGCACGACCGTCAACGGCAGCTATTCCGTCAGCTTCCCGATGGAGGATATGAGATCTCTGGAAGAGCAGAGATAGCGGCGGTCAATGAGAGCCTTGGACTCGATTTGAAAGAATCTGAGGAGTACAATACCATAGCAGGATACATACTTCATTATACTGAGGCTCTTCCGGCGGAAGGGGATAGTTTTGAAATCGGTGATAAAAAGTTTACGATCACCCGCATGTCTACTACAAGGATAGAGCAGGTGAGAGTCGAATCTAACGATTAACGAGCAGGGATTAACGATTATGAAACGCGAGCTATAGGCTTGCGTTTTTTTCTTAATTGAAGTATTAAGAGTTCATAAAATTGAGGGTATACGTTACGTAACATTTCTTAATATATGTTATAGAATGTTTGTAGATGTTAAATCTTAGATGGAATTTTAACTTTTTTGAAGCATTTTTATGAAGTAATAATAAAATTAGTTAATTTTGCAGACAATGAATTAACCTATGAAATTAAAATAACTAATATTAACCTAATAATTTAATTAACCAACATCTAATTATGAACTACCGCAAGGAAAGTTCAGGAATCTGCGACCATGTGTCGCAGATTCCTGTTTGTGGCTCTTATGGCAGTGATGTCTTTTGCTGCCTATGCACAGAGCAAAACGGTGTCAGGAAAGGTGCTTGATGAGAACGGTGACCCGATGATAGGAGTGACCGTTATCGTTAAAGGGACTACCAATGGCACAGCGACTGACTTCGATGGCGCTTACGTGCTTAGAAATGTCAATGACAATTCAGTTCTCGTATTCAGCTATGTAGGGTGTGTCTCTCAGGAAGCTAAGGTAGCCGGCAGATCGGTTATCGATGTTGTTATGAGGGAAGACTCCGAGGTGCTCGACGACCTCATTGTAGTGGGCTACGGCGTACAGAAGAAGAGCGACGTGACAGGCGCTTTGACACGTATTGACTCAGAGACGCTGAACTCCCGCCCGACCAGCAACGCCCTTGAAGCTCTTCAGGGCAAGGCAGCAGGTGTGGATATCACTACTCAGCAGCGACCCGGTGAAGTGGGCGAGATCCGTATCCGTGGTAACCGTTCACTGAGTGCAAGCCAGTCTCCTCTTTACGTAGTAGACGGTGTTCCTTTGCAGTCAGGTGGTATCGAGTCTATCAACCCACGTGATATTGAGGCAATCGACATTCTTAAGGATGCTTCAGCTACAGCAATCTATGGTTCTCGTGGTGCGAATGGTGTTGTCATCATCACTACCAAGGGTGGCAAGCCCGGGCGCTTTAGCCTCAATTACTCAGGCTCTGTGACAACTTCAAATATCGTTGACCGTTCAAAGTCAATGACTCCAGGAGAATTTGTCAATTTCCGTCGTTGGGCAGCATACAACCTTGATCCGGAGAAATATGCTCATCCTGACAGCCCGACAAAGGAGAATGATATGATCATCTTCGACTCTCCAATTGATGGGCAGACTTCTCGCGACAACGTGATGCGCGGTTGGGCTGGCGGCTCATGGGATCCGTCAGCAATCCAAGACTATGATTGGACCGGTCTCTATACACGGACAGGTGTCACACAGGAGCATACTCTTTCAGCTTCCGGCGGTACGGACAAGATGAATGCTTATGCATCTTTTGGATACCTTGACAACCAGGGTACTCAGAAAGGGCAGTGGTTCAAGCGTTACACTGGCAAAGTTACTGTGAGCATCACTCCCGTCAAGTGGATGCAGATAGATGCAAGCATCAATGCTTCATGGCAGGATCAGGACTATGGTTTGTCTGGCACAAACGCACGTTCTAAATCAGTTCCGACTACTATCTACGAGGTTGCCAAGCAGTTCTATCGTTACGCTCCTATGTATTATGAAAACGGTGACCGTATCATCCGTCCGGGTGGTGAGGACGCTCTTTACACAATCCTCGGTGAACTCGACTATCAGAGCTACAAGCGCCAGACATTCCGTGCTCTTGGAAACTTTGCAGCTACTTTGAAACTCGGTGAAATTTGGAAACCTCTTGAAGGTCTTACTTATAAGATAGGTTTCGGCCCTGACTACCGTCACTACCGTGCAGGCTCATGGATCAGCGGAGAATCATCTTATCGTATCACAATGGATGGTGCGCCCGGCAAGAATTCAGCAGGCCTTGAAAACCAGCAGTATTTCTCATGGACTCTCGACAACCTTATCAACTACAACCGCACATTTGCTGAGAAGCACAACGTAGGCTTGACATTGCTGCAGACTTCATCTAAATATACTTATGAAAACTCCAAGATGGGTATCAGCAATATCCCGAAGGATTCTTACTTGTGGAACAACATGGGCTCAGCTTCTATCACTGATACAAACAATGGTGCTTCTATGGGTTCCGGTTTTACAGAAACATCGATGGAGTCTTACATGGTGCGTGTTAACTATGGCTACAACGACCGTTATCTTTTGACTGCCTCAGGACGTTGGGATGGTGCTTCACAGCTTGCTCCAGGTCATAAGTGGGACTTCTTCCCATCAATGGCTCTTGCATGGCGTATTGACCAGGAAGATTTTATGAACCCTTATTATTGGATCAATAATCTTAAAGTTCGCGCCGGTGTGGGTGTGACTGGCAACGCTGCGGTAGCAGCCTATGCCACTAAGGGTTCTATTTCTCAAATGTTCCTTCCATTTGGCGATGGATCAACGTCAGCTTACTCTCCTACAGAGGGTTATTACAACATAGCAAATCCGCTTGCAAACCTTGATCTTGGCTGGGAAAAGACAACCCAGTGGAACATCGGTCTTGATTTCGGTTTCCTCAATAACCGTATTGGAGGTGCACTCGAATTCTATTGGTCGAATACCAACGACCTTTTGATGAATATGACCATCCCATCACCTACAGGATATACAACTACATGGGCAAATGTAGGCAAGACAGCCAATCACGGTGTCGAACTTACGATTGATGCATTCCCAGTAATTGCCGGTGACTTCCAGTGGGAGACCAACTTCAATATGGCATACCAGAAGAACAAGATTGTTGAGCTTGCCAATGGTAAGGAGGATGACATTTCTCAGGGTTGGTTTATCGGTCATGAAATTGGTGTCCTTTACGCATACGACAACCTTGGCCTCTGGCAGGACACTCCTGAAGACCGTGCTGAAATGGAAAAATGGAATGCCAATGGCTATAAGTTTACCCCAGGTAATGTGCGTCCGAAAGATCAGGATAATGACTACATGATGACAGATGCAGACCGTGTGATCATCGGCAACTCCAATCCTCAGTGGACCCTTGGCTGGAGCAATCATTTCAGCTGGAAGGGTATCGAACTTGGCTTCCAGATCATAAGCCGTCTTGGATATAAAGTAAACTGCGGCGCTAAGGCTATGACAGCTCACGCTAATCAAAATAATGTAGATTATTGGACTCCCAATAATACCGGTGCATATTATCAGAAACCAATACTTGCACAAGCCTCAGCCGGAGCTGGCGACAGCTTTGCAAGCCTTCTCGGTTACAGAAACGGTGGATTCGTGACAATGCGCGATATTTCACTTGGCTACAACTTCCCACGTGAAATCATTTCCAAGGCAACTTTGGATCATGCAAAGATCTACGTGCAGTGCGTCAATCCGTTCCACTTCTATCAGGCCGTTCCAGGATATAACCTTGATGCATTTGGAAAAGATGCCAGTGGCGTAACAGTAAACACAACCTACTACAACCGCAGCTTCGTATTCGGCCTTGAACTTGGTTTCTAATCGACAACAAAAATAAAACTAAGATAATAATGAAACTATATAAATTTCTTGTAGGCGCTGCAATGGCAGGAGCGGTGATGACACTTCCATCATGCTCAGAAAGCTTCCTTGATGAGGTGCAGAACAATGCCTACGATAGTGATTATTTCAACACCCCGGAGGGTCTGGAACAGCTTACCATTTCCCTCTATGGCAACATCCGCTGGCATTTCGGCTATGAGTGGGCTTACGGTATTACTCTATATGGTACTGATGAGTTCACAATGGGCAACGACAATACTTCCGAACCGTGGAATGCATACAACAATAACCTTGGTCCTCTCAACTATACACCAAATGTTGGTGCTCCTAACTGGAACTGCCCTCCTACTGATGGACTTTGGAACCAGATGTATTATTGCATCCTGCAACACCATTATAGCAAAGGCAGAAAATGTAGTTAAGGATGAAACTCTCCGTAACTGGTGTCTTGCCACTGCATATTTCTTGAGAGGATATAACTATTATCGTCTTACAGCTCAGTATGGACACTGTGTTTTAGATACTGAACCGCTCGTTGGTGTAGTACGCGATTTTGAAGATGCTACTCCGGAACAGTGCTGGGAACAGTCTATCAGCGACCTTCGCATGGCATATAATCTGTTCGCAGGTGAAGATGACCGTTTTGGCAAGGGTGTAACATGGTGCAAGTCTACAGCTGCACACTGGCTTGCAAAGGCACTTCTTTTCCGTGTATCAGAGCGCAACGATTCTTGGAATGACAAGTATAAGAGCGCTGATATTGAGGAAGCAATTAAGATGTGTGACTATGCAATAGCACAGCATCCTCTTGTAGATAACTACAGTGACCTATATGCAAACTATACTGGGGTGAACTGCCCGATCGAGTCTACTTCTGAGATCATCATGGCCTCTCCATCAAATGCAACCAGCAATACCAAGGGACGTTATGGAAACCGTACGCTTTATTACTTCCATAGCCAGTTCTCCAACTATTCAGGTGGTTGGGTAGCCCGTGGATACGCTACCGGCGGTAAGGACTTCCAGCGTTGTGTGCCTACTGAATATACTTATGGCATTTATGACCACGTAGCTGATGCACGTCTTTGGAAGACCTTCCGTACTGTTATGGGTGCAAATACCGACAAAAACAATAAAGATGCTCTCGCTAATGGCACTCAGCCCCAGTATGTCACTGTAGGTAATCCTGCAGTAGTGTTTATCCTAAATAAGAAGGACGATCATACTTATGACAAGTACACCTTTGGTGCTGCTGGTCAGAATCCAACCTTTGTTGATGAGGCCGGCCGTCTGCCAGCATGGAAGAAAGGTGAGAGCACAACTACAGAGGGCAGATTTACTGATTCTATAGGCAAATGGGTTCCTATTGCCGGTATCCTTTATCAGAATGGCAAATGGGTGCGTGACGAATTCAAGAGTCAGCCACGTTGCAACATGTATGCACACATCAACAAAACTACAGCAGGTGACGGCCCGAAAGATCAGGCTGATGATAGCTATCGTGACGTAACCATGTCTCGCTCTGGTGAAACTTACCTTATGCGTGCAGAGCTTAAAGTGCGTAAGGGCGACTATCAGGGTGCAATGGCTGATATCAACGTAATTCGTAAGCGTGCAAGCTGGAAAGAGGGAGAAAACCGCGCTTATTACACCGATGGTTCAGAAGCAGCACGTACTCAGGCTGGTGCAAATGTCGAAAAACTTGACCAGACCCTTCTTAACATCAACACCTACTACCTCTCTAATCCTGAGCTTGATTGGACAACCGCTGCTTCCGATCTACAGCTTAAGTCTTTCCCTGACAATCTTCCTGCAGAAGATGAAGCTGTTCTTTCAACTCTCGGTGTAAGCGGCCAGTATGATAGGGCTCTCCACTTTATCCTTAACGAGCGCACTCGTGAGCTTATCGGCGAGTGGCAGCGTTGGGAGACTCTGAGCCGTACAAACACTCTTGTTCTTCGTGGTAAGGCGTTTAATCCTGATGCCACTGGCCTGACTAGTGGCAAGCATGAGCTCCGTCCGATACCTCAAACTTTTATTGATCAGCTCAAGAATAGTGACGGTACAAACCTTACAGAGGCTCAGCAAGCTGCTTGGCAGAACCCAGGATATTGATATCAATAGGATTCTTAGTGTTTTATTTGTGCGTCTCTTTTGAGACGCACTTTTTTTATTTATTTACAGGTGATTAACAATGTGATAATAAAAATTAACAATAGGTAACAATATTTTTTGAAAAAAGTTTTAAAAAATATCATGTTTTTTTTGCCCAATTCAAAAAAAAATCCTAACTTTGCCGTTGGAAAAAGCAAAAAATAAACTATCTTCTACAGGCCATCTATAAGGCTACTATATCTAACTAATATGAACAGATCTACTTCTTTCCAGGATTCTATACTTGGCATGCAGGGCAATTTGCTCTCCTTTGCCCTAAAGCTTACCTTAAATAAGGAGGAAGCGGAGGATCTCGTGCAGGATACCACACTAAAGGCGCTAAACAATGAAGACAAATTTGTGGCGAATGCCAACTTCAAGGGCTGGATGCTGACTATCATGCGAAATATCTTCATCAATAATTATAGAAAGAATACACGTGAGAATACAGTGATTGACTCATCCGAAGACTGCTATCATTTAAATCTATCGCAGGATTCAGGCATCGGCACTCCTGAGACGACTTATGCAATGCAAGAGATATTCAACATTCTTGCCGGTTTTGCTCCTGATTTCCGTAAACCATTTTCCATGCATGTGGCGGGATATAAATATGAAGAAATTTCCGATAAGTTAAACATGCCACTTGGTACGGTCAAATCTCGGATTTTCTTTACGAGGAAACGATTAAGAGAAATATTGAAGGATTACCGTTAGTTTAATGCATAATTGACTCCGTCCAAGCTGGAGCAAGTCATAATTAGATACGCTCACATAAAAATAATAGCGTTGACCTAATGGGTCAGCGCTATTTTTGCATGTTATATTTCTCCAATAAAACAAATAACTCGAAAGAGGGTTTAATTTATTAACATAATGAAATATATTTTAACATATATTTAAAATATTATAGAATAAGATGATATGGCGTTGATATGCCAAAAAACATAAAATTTTTGCAGAAATACTTGCGTAAGGAGAAAAAAAGTAGTAATTTTGCATCCGCAATCGGGAAACGGCG
>CAYSMP010000106.1:0-13629 GCA_964432215.1 uncultured Sangeribacter sp. | reverse complement strand
GGGGAAAAGACATCATAGACAAGAGATAGACAAGTTTAAATGAAAGAGCCGTGTTCTTATGCCAATGATTTTTGCAATTATCCCGTTTTTTTTGTATCTTTGCAGATTATGAAGTTAGCGAAGTTGTCTAATCGTCACGATGCCGCATCGCTCCTTCTACATCACTACATGACAAAATTGAATACTTTTACAAAATGACCACATAATGAGAACTATACTTACATCAATAATCCTTCTGGCCTGCTCTCTATCAGGCTTAAGCCAACTTCCTACATGGAAGATAAAACCAAATAATGACACATTGCTGGTAATGGAAGGCACCTCAATGATCAGGGGTGACAAAAAAGGGAAGATCACTTTGTGGGATATGAATGGCCAACAACTGTTTACCACAGATGAAAGAATCACTAAGTTTTATGAAGGACTTGCGACGGTACTCAAAAAGGAGTCATTAGAGATAATAGGCGTCATTGATACTGACGGCAAATATATCTCCATGCCTCATTTAGGAGTAGCTTACAACCATCCCCATTTCGAAAACGGCTATCTCATTGCCAAGCGCAAGGGAAAATTTGCTATGTATACTAAAGATGGTAAGGAACAATCGTTGCCAGACCTTGCCACTATATATCCTTTCAGCAAAGGATACGCCGTCTATTTAGCATATGAGAACCCGGAAAAACTAAAAAAACCATTTTATAACTATATAAAGCCTGATGGCAATCCTCTGGAAAGATTTATACTAAAAGAGAAAGACAAGGAAAAAATAATTGAGCCCAAAAACGTCAAGTTTCTATCATCAATCAACAGTGATGGAAAGAGCATTGCTATTTTGAAAAACAAGCTATATTGGTTTGATGCATCCGACGAATCACTTACACCCATCTTGATGGGCGACGAATCAGAGAAGAAACGACATCTCACCCTCGCTTCTGATAAAGATCAGGATTTCACTACGATTTCGGATGGCAACCTTAAAATTCAAGCAAAATATGGTAAAGATCAATTAGAAGAATATGAATTTGACAATAGGCTGAGACTCATATCAGGAGGGAAAAAGATTAACGACAAGAAAGTTTCTGCTGTCAATCAACTAAACAATATGGAGACAAACTTAGACCTCTACCAAGAAAATGGGGTCTATGGGCTAATACTTAATGGTAAGGATTCCATACCATGCCAGTTTGAGCAAGTCGGTCTGAAATATGGAAATAATGCTTTTGTGAAAATTAAAGACAAATGGGGTGTGCTTGAATTGATACCAGATATGAAATTCGACATTAACCTCAACAATGGAGAAGTTATTCCCTTTCGACATCAGAAATTTCCCACAAAGCTTCATATAGACCTTCCGTGCTCCATCCCATCGAAAGGCATAAGAACTGACATTGCTGAAATTGCTGGATGTAGTATTGATCTTTCGTCGAAGGAAAATAGAGATACAAAAAACGGTAACTATATAGCCTATGACTGCATCCTAATGGTTCCTTCAAACCTAACAGACACTATCTCTAACATAACATACGGACCATTGGAATTAATCCATGATAATGTACGTATGCATGCCATACCTGTATATGCAAAGGGACAGTATCTAAAACCATATACAATAGAAATTGAAAAAAAAGAACTCTCGGTAATTAATAATCAAACAGATTTTAATATAATAGTCAACATAAATAAAGAAGAAGACGAAGAAGATTATCCTTATTCAGTGAATTTAGAATCTGAATCTTTACAGACAAGATGTGAAAAAGTATCAGATAACAACTACAAATGCTTTGTAGAGTATGTAGAAGATGGGACATACAATCTGGATTTAATTCTTACTGAAACGGGCTGCCCTTCCTGTATTTTCCCTCTTGAGATCAATTGCAATAAAAAAGGGAAGGCTACAGTCGGGATCATATTGCCCGACGAACAAATAGAAAATGATTCCACCGCCATTTCTAACAAAGAAGATAAAACAGATTTAAAGAAAAAAGATATCAGTGGCAAAAAAAATTCTCGTTCTACGGCAGCCTCTTCCAAAACTCCTTTATTTATAAAGTATGATAACGGGTATTTAGTAGCAGAAGTTACAGCGCAGGATGTAGTGCTAAGTTCCGGCCCTGGCAATGACTTTCCAGCCCCTACATACACCATAGAGAACGTGGGGCAGAAAGAGATACCTATCCCCTATAAAGGGCAGCTCATAAAAGTCAAAGATGAAGGAGAATGGTATCTTAGGTATCCAAGCGTACCAACCTCACAATCGCCTCAACCTGAATATATTTCTAAAAAGAATGCAAAGGCGATAAGATCTACACCATTCATACTTGATGAAATTACCGAACCATGCACCTATATCTCCTATCATGAAATATATGATGAGGCCAATAATAAAGGCCAATATATAGATGAAATAGTGGCATATCCGGGGGGTGTATGCATAGAATATTGCGAAGGGAAAATGGGATCCATGATAAAATTCGGTAATATAGAAGATGGGAAACCTGCTATAAAATGGAAATATAGAATCCAGACCCGAGACGGAGGAGAAGTGCCAGAAGGAAGCAAATCAAATGTTTCCATCGACAATAACAAAAGCATGCATCGTTTGCGTTTGACAATAGCACCACAAGACAAGAAAATCTATGACAGTGGTAAGGGAGAAATCAACTACATAGGCCTTTCAAGCATCTCAGCTGATGAGTGGACTGATGTATTAAAAGATTATCTTCTTACCGCAGATTTAAAATATGACAAGCATGAAGTGAGCGACCATGAATGCGACGTTCTAACTAAAGACATGCTTGAGAAAAACTATACAAAAGTAAATAAATGAGATTCTCCCTCCATAATTCAATCAAGACCTTCAGTTGTATGGCGGTAGCATTTTCTGCGGCTGTATGCATATCATGCAGCACAGGAATTGAGAGCACAAAAAAAATCCGTATGACGAAGGAGGACGTGAGACTGATGGTAAAAAGTCCTGAGCAGAAATACGCTGAAAATATCCATGGCACTCCCCTCTCCTCTTGGCAAAAGGGAAAACGCTTCATGGCTATGAGCGATCGAACACCATACATTTTCGAGCCCAATGATCTGCTTTCAGAAAATCAAGTCGAGTCATTAAAGGGGAAATACCTTACATTTATAGGTTTAGATAGCACTATCAACCCAGATCTAAGGGAAGAATGTGTACTTCTTTTCTCAGATGGGACACATACACTTCGTTTCAGGACGGGAAAATCTACAGAAGCAGCCCTTAAAGAGATCGATAGCAGCAGACTTCCACTAATATCTGATCTTGACCTCATCGACGAATGGGGGAAAAAAATCGCAGGCTCATCCTTCTGGACCAAGAGCAACCTATGGTATGATGAAATGGGTGACCGCTTGCCCGGACTAAAATTTGCAAAAGTCACGGTGGAAGACGTTGAACCCTCTACCGGAGACTTTCCAATCAGAATTAGGATAGCGGGACCTTCCGGCGAAAAAGCTTACCTTCAAATGAACTACACTTCAGATCTCCATGACAGCAGGAATTTCGCCGCTCTTTTCTTCCTTACTGACCCAAAAGACCGATATCCTAATATCAGTGACGAAAATTGGGTGCTAATCCAGCGTGGAAGAGTTGGAGAAGGAATGACAAAAGAGGAGTGCAAACTCTCAATAGGCAATCCTGAAGAAGTGCAGAATGGACATAATAGGTCGCAACTCCTCGACATATGGCAATATTCCGACGGCACATACCTGATTTTCACTGACGGACTTCTAACAAATTTCAGACAATGACAATAGAATATAATAAAGATATTACAGACCTGACCACATTCAAGGTTCCGGCCAGGGCAGCCATATTCGCTGAATATGAAAGCGAGAAAGACCTCCTTGCGCTAACCAGGACACCTGAATTCATGGAAAATGAATTCCTTCATATCGGTAGCGGCTCCAATCTTCTTTTCATCACTCCATTTAAGGGAATCGTGCTTCATTCAAAAATAAAGGGCATCATATCTTATAGGAAAGATGAAGAAAACATATTCGTAATTGCGGGCGCCGGTGAAAAATGGACAGATCTTGTAGAGTACTGTATCGAGCATGAAATAGCAGGACTGGAAAATCTTGCCGACATTCCAGGAGAAGTAGGAGCCTCTGCAGTGCAGAATGTGGGTGCCTACGGAGTAGAAGCCGGCGACTTCATCCATTCAGTGGAATGTTTTGACGTTGAATCGCGCAAGACGGTAGTATTACAAAACGAGCAATGCCATTTCGGTTATAGAGACTCAATCTTCAAGCGTGAGGCAAAAGGAAAACTTATCGTCATGAGGGTGAGCTATAAACTACGTAAAGGTTCGGATGCAATTAACCTATCATACCGCCCACTTCAAGAATATGCAGAAGCACTCGGCAGAACTCCTTCACTCAGAGAACTTGCTGATGAGGTGAAACGCCTACGAGCGGGTAAGCTTCCAGATCCATCCCTTATTGGAAGTGCTGGTTCCTTCTTCAAAAATCCTGAACCATCCACCTATTTCTTTCAAGAAGAAATCAAGCCAAGAGGCATTGATATTCCTGCACATCCTTCGAAAAAAGAAGGTAGAGTGAAACTCCATGCAGCATGGCTGATAGACCATGCCGGACTTAAAGGAGCCAGGATAGGCAACGCAGAAGTTTGGCCTCTCCAACCTTTGGTCTTAGCAAACATGGGGGGTGCCACCGGTCAGGAAGTAGCACAACTTGCGTCTGAGGTTGTCAATACAGTCAAAATAAAGTATAGTATAGAACTCGAGCCTGAAGTGAACTACATTGACTCCTCGATTAAGGTCACTATTTTAGGCAGCGGAACTTCCAAGGGTATTCCGGAAATAGGATGTACCTGCCACACATGTACTTCTCCCGATCCCAAGGATAAGCGGCTGCGTGCTTCCGTATTGGTAGAGACTCACGGCATGCGTATTCTCATCGATGCGTCTCCCGACCTTCGCCAGCAAGCATTACGCCTTGGACTAAGCAGACTGGATGCCATTTTGCTTACTCATCAGCACTACGATCATGTTGGAGGAATCGACGACGTGCGCCCATTTTGTGCAGAACATGATCTGCCTATCTTCGCTAATCATCAGACCTTCCACGACCTTCATACGAGAGTGGACTATTGCTTCCGGGAGCATCCATATCCCGGTGTCCCAAGGCTTGACCTTCATGAAGTGGAATGCCGTCCGTTCATGCTAAAAGGGCTTAAGATAATTCCCATCGAAGTGATGCATGGCACTCTCCCGATCTATGGATATCGTATAGGTGATTTCGCTTATGTGACAGATGCAAAAACGATAGCTGATAGCGAAAAGGAAAAATTAAAGGGACTTGAAGTCTTAATACTCAACTGTCTGCGTGTAAAGCAGCCGCATTTTGCCCATATAATTCTTCCTGAAGCTCTCGCTCTCATAGATGAGCTCAAGCCAAAGAAATGCTATCTGACGCATGGCTGCCATATGCTCGGACGCCATGAGGAGGTCTCTGCTCTACTCCCGGCAGGAGTAGAATATGCATTCGATGGAGAAGTAATCACAATAGAATAAGTAGCTTAATAAAATATTTAACTACAAAATACTCTTAAACTCATACATCATGAACAACGAAAACTTTTCACTCAAGGCAAGACTCGCAATTATGAGTTTTTTGGAATTTGCAGTCTGGGGCGCCTATCTCACTTCACTTGGCAATTATCTTGGACGAATAGGACTTGCCAACGACATCAAGTGGTTTTATGCAGTGCAAGGAATCGTATCAATTTTCATGCCCGCTATCATTGGTATTATAGCCGACCGTTGGATACATGCCCAGCGCATGCTTAGCCTTTGCCATCTGATAGCAGGTATATTTATGGCAGCTGCCGGCTTCTACAGTGTTATAGTGGGCGATGCCGTACAATTCCATACTATATTCTGGTTTTATGCTGTATCTGTAGCATTCTTCATGCCGACTATTGGGCTTAGCAATTCCGTAGCATACTCAGCTCTGACTAAAGCAGGAATGGATACAGTGAAAGCCTTCCCACCAATCAGGGTCTTCGGCACAGTAGGCTTCATATGCGCTATGCTATTTGTCAACTTCACACAGTATCAGACCAATCACTGCCAGCTTATCACGTCAGCAGTATTGAGTGGTGTGCTATGCATCTATGCACTTACACTCCCAGACTGTCCTACAAATAAAGCATCCTCCAATTCTATTTCAGACGTGCTGGGCCTCAGGGCATTCTCGCTCTTCAAGAAAAGGAAAATGGCCATATTTTTTATATTCTCAATGCTTCTTGGCGTCAGTCTTCAGATCACAAATGGATACGGCAATATTTTCATCACATCGTTTAAAGACGTTGCAGAGTTTGCAAATACATGGGGGGCAGAAAATGCCAATGCCCTTATTTCTCTTTCTCAAATGTCAGAAACCCTGTGTATCCTTCTGATTCCCTTCTTCCTTAAGAGAATAGGAATAAAAGGGATGATGCTGATGTCAATGTTTGCTTGGGTAGGCCGATTTGGATTTTTTGGACTTGGCAATCCCGGTGAGCTCGTATGGCTTTTTGTACTATCCATGATAGTATATGGCATTGCGTTCGATTTCTTTAATGTATCAGGATCACTTTACGTAGACCAAGAGACCGACCCATCTATCAGAAGCTCAGCACAAGGTCTCTTTATGATAATGACAAATGGTCTTGGAGCCACTATCGGCACTCTAAGTGCAGGTGCCATACTTGAGAAGTTTGTGTTCACCCAACCTGCAGGAATGCCTCAAATTGAAGGCTGGCATACGAGCTGGCTCATCTTCGCGGCTTATGCCTTTGTCGTTGGCGTTCTGTTTGCCTTAATATTCAAGGAGAACCGAAAAGAACAGATAAGCAAGAGCGAAGCCGCCGACAAAAATGGCCTGGCAGCCGGAGGCATCATTGACGACAAAGACCAGATATAATCATGATTCAATTTTATTCTCCGGATATAGAGTCTACCGGGACTCTGTCGGAAACTGAATCCGGGCATTGCTGCCGCGTACTAAGAATGAAGGAAGGCGACCGAATCTTCGTCACAGATGGAATTGGACACCGATTTGAATGCGTGATCACCGATGCCCATCCAAAGCATACTTCAGTTGAAATCCTCAGCAGGGAGCATATCACTCCCTGGTGGGGATTCCAATTGGAACTTTGTGTGGCGCCATCCAAAAACGCAGACAGAATGGAATGGCTTGTTGAGAAAGCTGTGGAAATTGGTGTCGACAGGATTATTCTTATGAAATGTAGCCGGAGCGAACGCAAAGTGCTTCGCACAGACCGACTTGAAAAAATAGCAGTCTCGGCAATGAACCAATCTCTAAAAACCATAAAGACTATAATTGAAGGTCCGATACCGTTTAAGGAAATTGTATCAGATGATTTTTCTGGCTTCAAATGTCTCGGCTATTGCGACGAAGCATATCCATTGTTAAGTTTCTCTCATGAATACAAGGGTGGAGATGTAAGAATATTGATAGGGCCGGAAGGCGACTTCACACCGGAAGAAGTGGCCATCGCGATAGAAAAAGGCTACCTTCCTGTTACGTTTGGGGGCAGCCGCCTCCGTCTGGAGACAGCTGCCCTCTATGCGGCCGTTGCGGCTCATGTAGTCGGCGACAAGCCAACTCTTATGAATTCTTGACAATCATCGGCGTCGGGAGACCAAATACGCTCTCGCCAGATGGCAATTGACGGCTCATCACGCCCTCAAGCACAGTCGCACGACTTGATTCATTTTCAAATACGAATAGTCCGAATTTCGTAAGCATTACGGCTACATGCTCAAACACAGCTGATTGGATACCTTCGTATGGAATCCACTTCGATGTGCTGGTAAAGCAATATACCTGGAATGGAATGCCACTGGCTGTCTGCTGAAGAGTATTGACAAACAGATCGTCTTCCTGCGAGATGTTGGGATTACTCTGCAGCCACATCTTCATATAAGCTCGGAACATCCCAAGATTAGTGTCGATAGTTCCATCGGCAAGTCCTTCCGGATTCATCACGCAATATTCCTTTCCAGCTTCTTTTTGAGCTTGCTTCTTTGCAATCCAGTCTTTCATAAGAGGTATCTCTGAAATCTTAGCAAGCATCTCAGGAGTAGTTTCAACCACACTTTCACTGTCAATAAGATATGTGCGGGCAATCCTTCGAGTGTTGCTTTCCTGCATCGGACGATAAGTGGTAAATGTGCCACTGATGAGATTGTATGGGGGAACGGATGAAACTGTCTTATCCCAGTTCTGGATCTTAACTTCGGTAAGTGTCACTTCCAATACAGTGCCATTGGCATTAGTGCCGTCAACGGCGATCCAGTCTCCTTCGTGCACTGAGTCATTCTCAGAAAGCTGAACGCCTGCCACCAGACCAAGGATGGAATCCTTGAACACCAACATCAAAACAGATGCAAAGACACCGATTCCGGCGAGAAGCGCACCCGGCGATTTATCCACTATGATCGAGACTGCAACAATAGCAAATAGAATCCAAATGATTCCACATATCAGCTGCACCAAACCGGTAAGGGGAAGTCTCTTAGTATTCTCGCGTTCGTCAAGATGCTTCCAGACCACTCGCACTACGATAGTAAGGCAACGTGAAACGATAAACGAAAGGTAAATCCAAGTGATTCTTGAGAGCCAATTGCTGAGAAGCGAATGCTCCTGCATTGTAAACTGAATGAATATCAAGAAAAAAATCGCAGGAATGATGCGTGATATTTTGTGGAAAAATTTAGCTCTTGTAAGATCCTCATATATGCTGCCCTTCCATCTTTTCCCAATTTGATCCACTATAAATAGGACTATTATCTGAGTTACCCAACCGATACCCCAAGAGATAGCCAAGACCAAAGCAGAGTATATCCATAGCTCAAGAGTTGGATGGTGCGAAAGGCCAAAAAGATTGAAAATCCAGTCTACAATATACATTATAAACCGCGCTACAGCATAAGTACCCTCTTCGGTTCCTAGCATGGTGACTGTCGGAAGCTTGTCTGCTACTTCCGATGTGATTGAGCAAAGAATTGACGTTATGTTCATAATGGAATCTTTTAATATTAGTTAATACTACCTAATTTATATGAGTGAAACAATCAATTATTCAAACTGTTCATTAAATTATCATTATCTCTTTTAAACATTTTTTAAGAAAGTTATCTTCAGGCTATTGCACACCAAGGCATCGAATGTGCAATATTACAAAAATAATTCATTGACATTACAAATAAGATTATTTTATGATTTTCAATTAGTTAATTTAGATTTAAAAAATTTTAACACAAAAATTAAATCTTTTTCATATCATAATTAGGTTTGCTTGAAATATTTTTGTAACTTTGAACATCGAAAAAACAACAGATTAAAAGTATTTAACAGTATATATGGAACAGACACTCGTCATTCTTAAACCATCAGCGATAGAACGCGGCTTGATTGGAGAAATCATCACCCGCATTCAGAATAAAGGACTGATCATCACAGGCATGAAAATGATGCAACTTGATGAAGCAATCTTGCGTGAGCACTATGCCCACTTGGTTGATCGTCCATTCTTCCCTATGATCGTTGAATCTATGACAGCCTCTCCCGTTATCTGCATGGTTCTTAAAGGAGTGGATGCCGTAGCGGTTTTCCGTAAAATGACTGGTGTCACAAATGGCAGGAAGGCTGAGCCCGGCACACTCCGCGGCGATTTCTGTATGAGCGGTCAGGCCAACATCGTCCACGCATCAGACAGTGTTGAAAATGCTCAGATAGAAATCAAACGTTTCTTCAAGCCGGAAGAGGTGCTTGACTATACTCCTTCCAATGTGAAGTTCCTTTATGCTGACGATGAAATTTGAATAAAGAGATGATGAAGAAAATTAATACAATCCTTTGCTGTGCCCTTCTCTCGGTGGTACCATTTGCTTCAACGGCACAGAAAAAAGGCGCTTCCCACGCTGCCGCACACAAGCAGCTTCTTGCAAACGCGGCTTCTTCAAAGGATAAAATCAAACTTATCGAACAAAATACATTCATCGACCTTCTCGAAAATGACCTGGAGCCCGAGCTCGACATCTATACTGAAGGATGGAATTCCAAAAGCGTCAATCCTTTCAATGAAAAAGATGTTCCCGAATCCCAAGTAATTGATGTCACAGGATACCAAATGCCCCACAACGGTCCTCTCACCTCACCCTACGGCTATCGCCAGCGTTTCCGCAGGATGCACAAAGGTGTAGATATCGGTATAAAGATGAATGACACAATTTATGCAGCTTTCGATGGAAAAGTTCGTCTTACTGCATATGAAGGCAGAGGATATGGCAACTACGTAATCCTTCGCCATCCAAATGGTCTTGAGACTGTTTACGGTCACCTTAACAAGCATCTTGTAAAACCTGATCAGGTAGTCCGTGCCGGAGATCCTATTGGTCTTGGAGGTAGCACCGGAAGAAGTACCGGCCCTCACCTTCACTTCGAAACCCGATTTATGGGCTATGCTATCAACCCTTCGGCTATTTTTGACTTCGCCAATCACACTACTCATACCGACCAATATACTTTCTCTAAGACCACTTACACAAAGGCACGTAATTTCGCGCCTGCCAAGTCTAAAAGAGAATTGGCTGCTGATGACGTCAACACCTATAAATCCGGAAGCACTCAGTTTGCATCCTATACAGTTAAGAAAGGAGACACCCTCAATAAGATAGCACGCGCACATGGCATGTCGGCCACTTCCCTCAGGAAGCTCAACGGGCTGGAAGCATCTGACGCTATCAAGATTGGTCAAGAACTGAAATTGAAATAATACAATTCCCACATAAGGATAAGTCATAGGGCCATCGGTTGATTACCGATGGCCCTATGACTTATTGCAGTAGGAATAGAGGGGAAAAATGTTTCATTCTTGTTAAATCACAACTCTTAATAAACCCTTATTTATACCGGTGCGTTTTATTGACAAAGAACAAGACTGAAACCTTAAAAAAATAATAAGCTATGAAAACATTATCCGTAATATGCTACGCAATAGGCTGCATCCTCCTCATGATTTCATGTTTCACCGTAAGCATCTCGCTTACATGGTGGCTCGGCGGAATTGCCGTCGCCTTCTTAATCGGAGGCTGCGTCTGCCAATTCAACGTCGTCAAGGAATCTCAACACAACAGATATTATTGAATCTTTAAATTAGCCCGATACAAACTATCGGGCTTTCCTATGTCTATTATCTCAAGACCATTCTGAAGGACGCCACCTATAGTCAATTCAGGAATAAAAGAAAGAAAGAAATCCATTATCGGGAATCTACCCTCAAACCCATTGCTCTTCATTATCCTGAACACATCCGGATTCATAACATAGATACCACTGAACGAAAGCAATCTGTCTGTATCCGAAATTTTAAGCGAAGATGGGCGGACCTCTCCACTCTTGAGATTTATCCAACCTTTCAGCTTCATCTGCGAATCAAATACAAGCTTCCTATCCGACTTTCTATCCGAGACAAGAAGCGAAATATGCCGTCCTGAGCTATGATGCACTTCCATAAGCCCCCTCAAATCGGCATTTGAAAGTATATCGACATTATGCACAAGAAATGGACGGGGGTCCTTTCCCAAAAAAACTTCCGCATTGAGGATTCCACCTCCAGTATCGAGAAGCCGATCCGACTCATCGGATATGGCAACGCTTCTCGAGAGATATTCATTCTCCTTGACAAATGACAGAATCTGATCTCCAAAGTGATGTATGTTGAGGGTAATTTCATCAAAACCTTGATCTATAAGACTATCAGCCACTCGCTTGAGCATAGGTATGCCACCAACTGGGACAAGAGCTTTTGGGTGGTTATCGGTCCAAGGCTTAAGCCTGCTGCCTAATCCGGCGCAAAGAATCATTGTCTTCATATGAGTGATTAGATTTATTCATTCAGGATGCTCCCGATGGATGAGAATGACGTTAACTTCCGGAAAAATCTCCCTGATATGTGCAGCAGTTCGCTCAGCACAGTAGACCGATCGATGCCGTCCTCCCGTGCAACCAAATCCTATTTGAAGATGAGTGAAGCCTCTCGTCGCATACCGCTCAATGGAGGGATCTATGAGACACCAAGCATACTTCAAAAAGTTCTGAACTTCTCCTCGGTCCTCAAGAAAATCAACAACCTCTTTATTCCGTCCTGTCAAAGTTTTATATTGCTCGTATCGTCCCGGATTATGCATCGCTCGACAATCAAACATGAACCCTCCTCCATTACCGCTGTAATCTTCAGGATAACCTTTTTTATATGAGAACGAGAAAACCTCTACCGTCAAAACCGAATTACTCTCATATCGATCATTTCCAGCATTCATAATCAAATGAACAGCACATTTTTTCAGTTCCGGATAGTTGTCTAAAGCCCCGTCCTCTAAAAGAGTGCGCAAATTAGAGAGAGCACCCGGAATTGACAAAAGAAAATGAGCTTTATGCTGCACTAACCCTCTGAATCCATATGCGCCTAACACCTGCAATGTACGGTAAAGTACAATTTCAGACAACCATGAAAGCATCTCACTGATTTTTTTACTCTCGCCGTCGCAATAAGAGTTGCAATAAAAATCAAGCATCTCTTTTCTGAATTCATTGCTAAATCCGGCACGGGCTTGCCAAAGCAAAGAGACCGCATCATAAAGCGCCGGTCCCTTTCGTCCTCCTTGATAATCAATGAAGATAGGGCCGTCTTCTGTAAGCATAACATTGCGACTTTGGCAATCACGCATCATGAAACCATGGAACTCATCAGGAATAGACATAAGCCTGCCGGCAAGAAGTTCAAAATCATCTTCAAGCAACTCCTCGTCGAAGACAATTTCCTGCGGCTTTAGATATTCATACTTGAAGTAGTTAAGGTCCCACATTATCTGCCGTTTGCTGAATGGTTTAGCAATGCAGACTGAAGCCCATGCATCCTCCGGTGTCTTCTGGAGTAAAACCAATCTCTGCAATGTCTCCTTAATATGTTCCATCGATTTCGGAGTTGAGAGCACTGAGAAAAGAGATCGGTCACCCAAATCTTTCTGAATATAGAAATGTCCATCTTCAGAGGTAGCAAATACTTGCGGCACATGTCGATGATACTTTCCAAAAACTTCAGACAACTTGACAAAGCACTCTCCCTCCGAAGGATCAGGCACATAAGTTCCGATATAAGTCTTGTCTCCGGCAGAAATTCGATAATATTGCCGCGGAGAACCACTCTGAGCCAGAGGTCGGATATCAATGTTGTCGCTCCCGGCCAAACCGATCAATAGATCTTTGAGGGAGGACTTAATATTTTTTTCATCCATAAATTTTGCTGACAGACCGAAAAAACAGTCCTTTATGTTATGACAATATTGAAAACTTCCTAAAAGTGAATACAAAATTAATCAAAAATACATATTTTTCATAAAAACATTTGGATTAGTTGAGAGAATTTCTTAATTTTGTGTGAAAATCTGATTCTGGCATCCAAGCATACAGCAAAGCTGATGCTGAAACGGAGTATATCGGAATGAATTAAACAAATTAACCCGTAGTTTAGATATGGCAACAATCGACAATTACAATTTCGCC
>CAYSMP010000105.1:0-13645 GCA_964432215.1 uncultured Sangeribacter sp. | reverse complement strand
CCTATCGGATTCCGATTGCTTCGGTGTTGTTTTTTCCACTGATGATATTCTTCCACCAAGTGAAAACCATGAAAAATTGTAAACATGTTGTCTGTTATTGGGTTGAACTAAATGATTATTCTTATACCTTGGATTGATTTCCGAGAAGCAAAAGAAAATCATTGACGTTCCGCCAACAACAGACGTAAAGACACAAACATTCAGCCACGGAGTGTCACCGTAGCTGACATTACATCCGGGAGCAACAAAAGCGCGACTTAGGATGCAATACTTTTCTATATTTTTGCCAATCTTCCTCACTTCAAAATCTAATCCACGAGATTATTGAAATAAATTGCGCTTGGCAGGTCTCCTGACTTATCCCAATTTTTCGCGCCTTCCCAGCCTTTCGAGACCAGTGACATGATGCAAAAAAACATATGCTTTTACTAATTCATAATTCAGTACATATCCATACTTTAGCACAACTAATTATGCATTATGAATTAAAACAAGCGGGAATTACAGTAGCGGGTCTGTTCCGGATTTGCACCGGATTCCCTATTAATCGCGTTGCCGCGAACCAAAACGTGTCGCAAAATTACAATTTTTTTTCGGTTTAACCAAAAATATTTTCTTCTTTTCTAATTGATGATGGTTTTGCGGTAGGTTTTTGGAGTCATGCCGGTAATGCGCTGGAAGTATTTGGTGAAAGTGGGAGCGTCGGGGAAATTTAATTCTGATGCAATCTCCTTTATGGAGCGTTGGGCGTCATCAAGCAACGTCTTTGCTTCACCAGCCACTACAGTCTCAATCCATTCTGACGGACTCAAACCGGATATCTGACGTATCAGTGTCGAAAAGTATTTCTCACTTACTCCCGAGCGCATGGCATAGAACCGAACGTCGCGATGCTCACGAAAATTACTATAAAGAGCCAGCATAAACTGCTGATATTCGAGATCTCGATGTGTGTGACCCCTTACGAGCATGGGAATATTGGTAAAGTATATCTTCAATACTTTTGCAACTATAAGGCGTCCTTGCAGATGAATGATATCCTCTTGTATATGATCACATATGTTTGCATATACTCCTCTTTCATTTTCTCCATATTCGCTTTGATATTCATTGATAGCATCAAGCAACATCTTTAAATGGCTATCTTCTATCTTTACCAAAGGGTGATTTTGAATTGCACTGAGATTATCCGTATTGACCCAGCGGTTGATTAGCCTCGGCACATCCTTTATTAAAACAGATCCAAAGATTATCTCACTCAGACTGCTGACACTCTTCACCTCTATATTTATAAAAGGCATGCAAGCAAACATGCAATTTTCAGTCACAGTATACTGCTCATTAAGAATCTTTATTTCAAATTCCCCCTTGGTACAAATTGCGAATGCGCACCGCCCTGTGATGTCAAACACATGGCCGGTGAAGCGGTCCGGAGAGATGGAGACTGTAGAAATTTTAAGCGGGGTAGGCATTATCCAAATATGTTAGACTACAAAATAAATAATATTTTACGGAATTCACAACAATCTTACTTCATTATCATACCATCTGACAAGTTTATCCGTAATCTTGACATTTATATCTACGATTATTAGCACTAATTTTGCACCCTAATCAATTCATATTTCGCTTTGCGAAATATGAGGTTTAAAGGGTTATGGGGTTATAAGTTTATGTTTGTAGAAATATTATGAACAAGCAAGTCTACCTTGATCAAATAAACTTATAAACCTATAAACCATAAATTGAGCTCGCGAAACTTAATAAACTATTAAACTAAATATATGAACTATCAATTTGCGCATCGGGTGCTCCCCTTGACAATTTTATTAGCTGTCCTATCCGCCTGTGGACACGACTCAAAAGACAAACAAAAATCTATCCCTCCTGTTAGAGTCAAGACAATAACTGTCAGCGACAATGGAGCTGATATATCGAGCAGCTACTCAGGCACAATAGAGGAAGACAGCGGTACGGTCGTAAGCTTCTCAGCTACAGGCACCATCAAGACCCTTCAGATTTCTGAAGGTGACCGCGTAAATAAGGGTCAACTTATCGGAACCCTTGACGATGGGACTCTACGAAATGCCTATGACATAGCATTGTCAACATTGGAGCAAGCAAAAGACGCCTACAATAGAATGAAGATTCTCCATGATGCTAACTCTCTTCCCGACATAAAATGGGTAGAAGTGGAAAGCAAACTTCATCAAGCTGAGAGTGCAGCCAAGATTGCGAAAATAGCCCTTGACGATGCCAAACTATATGCTCCCGTATCCGGAGTAGTAGCAGAAAAGATGGCGTCTGTTGGCCAGACAGCAGCTCCGGGTATTCCAGTCGTAAAGATAGTGAATATACGGACGGTCAAAGTCGGCATTCCAATTCCGGAAGGTGAAATTTCTGCTATACCTGTCGGCACTACGGCTACCATCAAAGTCAATACTCCGGGCGAAGAGACATATCAAGGGACTCTTGTGGAGAAAGCCGTGGTTGCAAACCCGCTGTCGCGTTCTTACGTAGCTAAGTTCAAGGTAGATAACCATAACGGCAAATTACTGCCAGGCATGATCTGCGATGTCACACTTAATCAAGAAACGAATGTGAGCGGGGTCATCTTGCCTGTCTCATCCGTATTGCTTTCAGCCGACAATTCTAATTTTGTCTGGCTGGATTCTGCAGGAGTGGCACGCAAACGCATTGTAACTCCCGGCGAGATGCTTCCGGAGGGAATCTTGGTGACAGCCGGACTAAGGAATGGCGACAAGGTCATTGTTGCGGGAACAGAGAAGGTCTCGCAAAACACTAAAGTTGAATCTATCAAATAATGTATTCAACTTTCTATAGAAAGTTGAGATTTAAGGGGTTATAGATTTATAGGTTTAGGGGCTCTAAGAAACTTAGCTATACAATAATTTATGGATTCAAACAACAATAATAATCCGGAAGGAGGACTATTGTCAAAACTTCCTCCTGTCAAGAACTCACCTCTTGTAGTATGGGGTGTGAAATATGCCAATGTGGTGGTGCTTATGGTGTGCGTATTGGTCATCTTTGGCGTTTATGCACTCCAGACAATGAACAAGAACGAGTTTCCGAATTTCACTATACGTGAAGGTGTAGTAGTAGCTGTCTATCCGGGAGCCACGTCTCTCGAAATGGAGCAGCAGGTGATGCGTCCTTTGGAAAACTACATCTTCAGCTTTAAGGAGGTCAATAAAGTAAAGACCACTTCCAATGCCACCAACGGTATGGTGATGATCTATGTAGAACTTGACGACAAGATCACCGATACCGATCCTTTTTGGAACACTTTCAGTCGGGAACTCAGCACGGTCAAGATGCAACTTCCACCCGGGGTGTTGGCAGTCGAGGTAATATCTAATTTCGGTGACACCTCGGCTCTCCTGATCACTATGGAGAGTGAAGACAAGACATATCGCGAGCTTGGCAATTACATGGACGCTCTACAGGACCGTCTGCGCACTGTAGAAAGTGTCGGCACTATGAACGTCTATGGCAAGCAAAATGAGCAGATATCCATCAATATAGACCCTGAGAGACTTTCCCACTATGGAATTTCAGAGAAGACTTTAGCCGCAACTCTTTTCTCAAAAGGATTCCAGACTACAGGTGGAGATATCCGTTCTGATTCATACACTTCTCCAATCTATATCGACAATCCTCTGAATTCAGTTGCTGACATTGCCAATCAAATAGTATTATCCACTCCCGGAGGTGAGTCAGTAAGACTCAAGGATATTGCAGAGGTAAAAAGAGAGTATCCTGAGCCAACTTCCTTCATCACCAACAACGGGCGTAAATGCATACTCCTCTCAGTAGAGATGAAGAGCGGCAACAATATCGTCAAGATGGGAGAGCTTGTAGAGAAGCAACTTGAAGCATTCCAAGAGGAAATTCCGGAAGACGTCACTCTCTTCCGTATCACAAATCAGCCGGAAGTAGTCAACAGCAGTGTGCTTGATTTCCTACGTGAGTTGCTGATTGCGGTATTGGCAGTGATTATCGTCATCGTGTTGCTTCTCCCGATGAGGGTGGCTCTTATTGCAGCTGCCACCATTCCTATCACTATCTTTATTTCACTGGGTCTTTTCTACGTATTCGGAATAGAACTCAACACTGTGACTTTCGCCTGCCTTATCGTATCGTTGGGTATGATTGTAGATAACTCAGTGGTGATAATCGATGATTATGTTGAGTTGATTGGTGAAGGAATGGACCGCAAAGAAGCTACAATCCGGTCTGCATCAGAGTTCCTGAAGTCTATCTTCTCTGCGACTCTTGCTATCTCCATCACTTTCTTCCCGTTCCTTTTCACGATGACAGGCATGTTCCGCGACTTCTTGACCGATTTCCCCTGGGCGATTACGCTCATCCTTATGGGATCGCTGCTTATCGCCGAGTTGCTCGTGCCATTCCTGCAATATAAATTCATCAAGCCGACAAAGGTTGCCTCCTACGATGGCGATGCGCCGAAAGCAAAGAAGCATTTCTCGTTGCTTCGCTGGATGCAAGCCGCCTACGACAAGACAATTGCTGTCTGCTTCAATCATCCATGGGCAGTACTACTGATAGCTCTTGTGCTGACTGTCGGTGGAGCATGGCTGCTTATGAAGCGCCCTATGCAACTGATGCCTATTGCCGAGCGCAACCAATTTGCAGTTGAGATCTATCTTCCTACCGGAGCCCCCCTGGATCAAACCAACATTGTAGCCGACTCTATGGCAAACATCCTGAGAAAAGATGATCGAGTGGTGTCGGTAGCCAACTTCCATGGTTGCTCATCCCCTCGTTTCCAAACCACTTATGCTCCGCAAGTAGGAGGGCCCAATTTCGCACAGTTTATCGTCAACACTACGAGCAATGAAGCTACTATTGAAATACTTAACGAATACACTGCTAAGTATCGCGATTATTTCCCTGAGGCTAAGATACGATTCAAGCAATTGTCATACTCCAATGCCGCTTATCCGATAGAGGTGCGCATAAAGGGAAACGACTACCCGGCGCTCCACACAGTTTCTGATTCAGTATTGGCAATCATGCGTACAATTCCGGAAATTAACCTTGAGACGAGCAGTCTACAGGCTCCTCTCGTGGCAGCCCAGGTATCGCCCAATTTCACTACAATGTCTCGCCTTGGTATGAGCGACATGATGCTGGAGGCAAACCTCGCCTTGAGGTACACAAACTCAGGAATACCTGTTGCCACGATGTGGGATGGCACTTATGCCACTCCCGTCGTATTCCGAACCCCGACATCAGAACGGTCAGACGTAAATGATCTGCGCAACGAACTGCTTCCGGTGATGGGTCTGTCTTCTGCCCCACTCCGACAGATGGCCGATGTGATGCCAACGTGGAACTATGGGCAACTCTCCCACCGCAATGGTATCCCATGCGTCACCGTCACTTCCGAAGTTGAACGGGGAGCCTTCTCCTTAGTAGTGACCGACAAATTGATGAAAAAAATCGACAACCTTCAGCTCCCTGATGGAGTGACTATCGAATATGGAGGCGACTATAGCCAGTCGCTTGAGATGTGGCCCCCGATTATATCTGCCCTCATGATGGCGGTGGTGATTATCTTCTTCATCCTCCTGTCGCACTATAAGAATGTAAAGACCTCTGCCCTGCTTCTATTTTGCATAGTGTTGTGCGTGCCGGGTGCAGGTATCGGTTTGGCAATTCAAGGGGAAGTACTCTCGCTCACCTGCACACTTGGTTTCATTTCATTAATGGGTATTCTCGTTAGAAATGTAATCATTATGATCGACTATGCTGAAGAACTGCAGAGATCGGAAGGAATGACGGTGAAGGAAGCTATTTTTCACAGTGCCGAACGCCGTATGCGTCCTATCTTCCTCACTTCGGCTGCCGCTTCGATGGGTGTATTGCCGATGGTGCTTACAGGCACCCCATTGTGGCGCCCGATGGGTACAGTGATTTTCTGGGGAACAATCATTACATTCTTCTTCATCGTCACCGTCATTCCGGTGCTCTACTGGAAAGTGATGCAGAAAAAATCAGTCTCAACTCAACAAGAATCAAAATGAAAAAGATAATAAGCATAGTGGCTACGGCTGTATTTCTCTCTTCTGCCACTGCCCAAGCTCAGCAACTTACTCTCGAAGAGTGCGTCAACATGGCTCTCGAGAATAATGCACGCATGCGCACTGCCGAGTATACAATGGAAGCTTCACGCGAGACGTCGCGTGAAGCCTTCACCAACTATTTCCCATCCGTGAGTGCCAATGGAATTGCTTTTACCGCAAATCATGGGATGCTCCAGCATAATATAGACCTTCCACTTTCTGCGCTTATCCCTGATATGCCTAATATGAACTTCGATATAAGCCTTCTGAAAAAGGGCTCATTTGCCGGATTAAATCTTATCCAGCCCATTTTCCTTGGAGGTAGGATTGTCAATGGCAACCGCCTGGCCCACGTAGGAGAAGAAGTAAGCCGGCTGCAAAAGCGTCAGACTGAAGATGAGGTGCGTAAAGACGTAGAGCAATATTATTGGCAACTCGTCTCGCTTCACTCCAAGCATCAGACTTTGGAAAAAGTGATTGCAATGCTTGATACGCTTACAACTCAGGTGCAAAGTTATGTCGATGCAGGCGTGACTACGATCAATGACCTTCTCGAAGTAAAGCTGAAAAGAAACGAGATGCTTGTGGCAAAAAGCGAACTTGACAACGGCATTTCAGTCTTAAGGATGCTGCTGTCGCAATATGTGGGCAAAGGCACGTCGGGCTCTGTCGATGTAGCCTCCGACATTGAGGTTGGTGTAGTGCCGGTATTTCCTCAAGATATTTACATGAACCCTGAGGATTGTCTTTCGCAGACGATAGGTCACGGTTTGCTCACTCAGAATGTGAAAGCTAAGGAACTTGAGCAAAAAATGGCGTTAGGGAATAACCTTCCTACGGTGGCTGCCGGAGCAAGCTATAATTACGAACATCTTTTAGATGAAGGACACACATTTGCCAATGTCTATGTGACTGTCAGCATACCCTTGACTGACTGGTGGGGAGGCTCCCACAACATGAAGAAGAAAAAACTCGAGACCCAAATTGCAAAAACACAATTGGAGGATGATTCTCAGTTGCTTATGATTGCTATGACAAATGCATGGAATGACTTGACCACTTCCTACACTCAGATGGAAATAGCCAAGGAATCCATCTCCCAGTCGGCAGAAAATCTGAGACTCAATCAAAATTTCTACCAAGCGGGCACTGTCACTATCTCCGACCTGCTGAATGCCCAGACCCTTTACCAGCAATCGCAGGATAAGTTCGTAGATGCCTATGGCCAATTCCAGATCAAAAAGCTCTCCTATCTACAGGCAACCGGACGATAAATTTAATGGCTGGTGTGCTAAACTTATAGCGACCAGCCATTATTTATGGTTATTGCAAAAGAATGACTTCTCCGATTTTGCCTCTTAATAAATTGAAGGAATGGTCAGAGGCGGTTATAGTGCTCATTGTTTTGATGGGTTCATCCCAGGAGTGATTGGCAAGTTTGAATTTGGAGTTGTGGACTGAGAAAACTTTAGAAGGATGCAGGGTATGGATTATCTTTTCTTGCTCCGACGGCAAGGTATGAATATATTTCCAGTCTTTGTCATACTGTCCGTTTTCAAGTATAGCCAAATCAATTTTGGGATATTTTTCTGCAATCTTTGCAAAATGATTGCCGTAGCCCCCGTCTCCTCCAATAAATATATTCCCTGAAGGGGTTTCAAGCATATAAGAAGCCCATAGAGTATTGTTCCTATTAAGAAATCTGCCGGAGAAATGACGGGATGGAAGCGCTGTGAATTTCAAACCAACAAAAGGGGTTGCCGAGTCATTCCAATCCAGTTCTTCGATTTTCTCAGCCGGGACTCCCCAGAACTCAATGTGCTCACCTACCCCAAGCGGACAGACAACTTTACCCACTCTATCCTTAATAGCTCTGACTGTCCCATAGTCAAGGTGATCGTAATGGTCGTGAGTTATCACCAACACATCAATGTCTGGC
The DNA here is from genome assembly GCA_964432215.1 of uncultured Sangeribacter sp. Taxonomy (GTDB): domain Bacteria; phylum Bacteroidota; class Bacteroidia; order Bacteroidales; family Muribaculaceae; genus Lepagella. The sequence continues at coordinate 5,593 of CAYSMP010000105.1, read as the reverse complement.
AAATCCTTTGGAGAAAATATGTCAGTGCCTTCAAATGGTTTCATAGTAAGACCGGCGGGGAAAGAGGATGTCAGTACCGGATCGACAAGTATCTTTTTCCCATCGAGGATTAAGAGATAGGAGGAATGTCCAAACCAAATCAGTTGATTTTTGGATAAGTCAAGGTTATTAAGATCTGTCTTAATGGATTCTAATGCATGATGAGGCGTAGTGTTATCAGCACTCTTTTTTGTAAAGAAATCCCACATTGCACGTATGGAACCTTTGTCGGAGGTCATGGTTGGAGTCACTTGCAGATTGTGAAAGCTACCGTTTCGATAGTTTGGAGAGTGCTTGATTCTTTCAAGTCTCTCGCCCCTTGGACTTCGCCCGAACGAGGGATGGAATATTACTACGACTCCGGCTATCACCACCACAGCCAACAATATGCACAATATTATCATAAATAGCTCACAAAAATTAAACGACGTATATTAACAAAGCAGCTGCAAGGGTCTTGATATGATAATTGCAGATTATCTCGCATTTATCATATCACTAATTTTTGCGAGCTACTTATTTATTAGAAAACGGAGTATTCTCGTTTAAAGATCGAGAACACTCCACTGATTTATTATAGGATTTAGTTTAGAGTTGTGTGAGCAGCCAGTTCTGTTCACCCAGTTTCTTAATAAGTTCAACTGCAGTCTCACTCCAATAGAGATCATCTTCCTCATCCTTTAGATATGCTTTGAGAAGATCGTAAGTAGTTGGATCGTCGTGAACTTCTGCCACACATTTGCGAAGGATCTCAAGACCTTCATTCTGACGTTGTAGATCACATTTTACATATTCAATCGGATCAGCAACCAATGCCACAGCCGGACGGTCTTCTACCTTAACTTCACCACCAAGATCAAGTATACGGTCAATAAATTTGGTTACCCAATCCATTTCCTCATCATAATGACCGAGATATTTGTCACCAAGTTTGTTGAACCCTGCTGATTTCAGTATCTGTCCTTGCACTTTGTGCACAAATGCTCCGTTTGTCAGGCCAGTAGTGAAAAACTGCAATGCCTCCATTGACTTTTCTTTATTCATAATTGTCGTTTTTAATATTTTCGGAATTAAAACATTTCTAAGTTATGATAAGTTATGTTTATATGAACACAATACTTATCCAAAACAAAACAATGAAGTTGTTTCAACTTATTTACGAATACAAAATTAATTAAAAATTATGAAAATAAAGATTCTTTTTATTAATCTTCCGCCATCTTTCCGGCATATTTCCCTTCATTCATCAGTCACGATGCCCGCATCGCTCCTTCTTCATGAAGAAAAATCTGCTCGGAAATCTGACGAAATCTTAATAAAAAAATAAGTCGAAACAACTTCAATATCATAGAAAAGACACCTCCATGTTTAAGCTATCAGATCTTTACTCCAAAATAATACTCAAACCATTACCCACAGACTGCGGGATCACCTGTGAGATTCTTGATGGAAAAATGGCTAAACTGAACAGACTTCTTACTGATAGCGTCTCATGCTTTTCGTACACTCTTGTTTTATCCGGGAATCAGACTGTCCTATACAACGACAAGCAAACTTTCTTGACTAAAAATGATATATTCATTTTTACTCCGGGGATGATGATACGAACAATGGATGTGTCAGAAGACTATGTAGCCTTATGTCTTATGGGAGACGAGTCTACTACTTATGAGATTCCGTATGCTCGTAACGTAATAAGTGCTTCTTATTTCCCATCTGTTGCTTATTCAGAAAACAAACTTTCACTTTCAGATTGTGAAGCAAATTGGTTGGAGCGTAGGATGAAAGAGATCTTACAGTATATTGAGAGCGACCATCAATTTAAAAATGAGTGTCTTAAATCGCTATATTCCCTTTTTATTCTTGATCTTCTCTATGTCGAGAAACGGTTTAAAAATGATTCAGGTCTAAATGGGCACACTATAGATTTATTTTTAAAATTCTTGAAATTACTTTCCACACACTTCACAATTCACCACGATATTTCCTTCTATTCTTCCAAACTTGCCGTTACATCAATATACTTGTCACGTATTGTCAAGCATTTATCGGGTCAGACAGTTAAGGATCATATTGACAGGCTACTCGTCATGGAGGCTTCGTATCTTTTAATTTCTACCGATCTCCCTATTTCCAACATAACCGAAAGGCTTCATTTTGCCACTCCGGCAAGTTTTAGTAAATTCTTCTCCAAGTACAAGGGAATGTCTCCAAGAGAGTATAGGAAGTCACGGCATATATCATAACAGGTAAGTTCCGTGACTTCCTAAACGATTTCCCATGTACAAATACACCTATTCTGACAGGCCTATTCCTGATTGCGGATTATGGTTATTGCAAAAGATTCTTTCAAGTCTCTCACCCCTTAGACTTCGCCCGAAAGAGGGATGGATGATTTCTTTATAAAGTTTCTCATAGTGCAACTATAATACTTTTTTGCATTAAGTAGCTCACAAAAATTAAACGACATATATTAACAAAGTAGCTACAAAGGTCTTGATATGATAAATGCCAAGCTGCCTCAAGATTATCTCACATTTATCATATCATTCTTTTTGGAGTCGGGTGCCGTCATTGTTCTTTTCAATTCGTGGGGTGCGGAAACCTTTACCAGAATTGAAATTATAGGTAACACCAAATTTGACTGCCATGTACTGCTTCGTGAAAGAAAGTCGGTCAAAACCGGAAGATACCGCACGGATTTTTCCGGGCCTCTGCAAAAGATTTTCCATCCCAAGAGATAACGACCAATGTTTCCCAAAGCGCTTCTGAATGGTAGGATTGATGTTCAAGATTGGATAAACAGTAATATTGCCGATTTTCATTTTTGTCTGGAAAAATCCATTCAATGTTATATTGAAAGAATTCGGAAGAGTGAAAGTTGTACTTGCTACTGCCTGTAGATAACCAAAGGTTTCAAAGCCCGATTTTACTTCCATCTTTTGCGAGGTGATGACATAGGTGAGACTCGCATAAAGATTCCACCATTGTGTGATATTCATACGTCCATCTCCATGAATGAAACCGCTTTTGTCTTTACCTATATTGTCCCAAGTAAGATACATACGTTCAGGATGCTCAGGATTAGAGATAAACATTTGGCGTATTGGATTGGATGTTTCGGAATATCCGGTAGCGATGGTGAATTTACCAGCCAATACAAAATCAAGGCTTACGGCGTCAACATGGCTTGGACGCAGATCAGGATTTCCGACACTATAGGAATAATCTGAAACCTGACGCACAGTGGGATTCAGAGACCAGAAAGAAGGTCTTCTGATGTTTCGGTAATAACCGATCGCAACAGTGTAATCACCTCGCTCGGTGAGATTGAAAGCAACATTGGCATTAGGGAATAGGTCTAATTCTGATTGCGCCAAATCAATTCCAGATGTATGATAATACTCTCCGCGCAGTCCTGCCTTAAACCGCCAACGGCCTGACTGACCGTTAAACGTGGCATAAGCCGCAGCTATATCCTCACGATAATTGCTATCATAATCATAGGCAGGATTGCCTATCCATTCATTACCGATAAAGTTAAAGTGTCTCGAATCATACCCAACATCATTGTGAGTATATTTGAGTCCAACATTCAGTCTCCATCCCGGATTGAAATTTTTCTGCATGGACAATTCGGTATCAAAGATATTGTACTTGTTGGTATTGTCTGTAGTATAAATAGAGTCTGAACCAAGAGGGAGCCATTGCATACGGTTGTTCTCATTCGTAGAGGAATATTGGTAGTTGTAATTGGAATTCCACTTCAATACAGACCCCTTGCTATCAAGCTGATGTGAGTAGTTTAAAGTAAAGTTAAGATTATGGAACCTGTATTCCGAATTATATGCCCCAAGTGTCGTTTCATCAATCAAATCAGATTTCATCTGAGTCTGAGAGGATACTGTTGACTTGTGTCCATCTGAATTATAGTCAATCTGCACACCGATCTTATCCTTGTCGGAAGCATCATAGAAAATGCCAAGCATCACATTCCCTTGCAAAGTTTTTGTCTTATGTCGTGATATTCCGGAAAGTGAGAGTCCGGAATTGACATTTTCCGAATCTTCATGCGAAGTATACCGGTCTGACGGAGAGCCGTTAAGATTCCCAGAAAGATTTACAGTCCATTTACCGGAACGCATACTGAGATTTGCAAAAGGATTAAACCATGCCTTGTACTCGCCGATGGTTGTGCCCTGCCCTGCTGAACCGTTCAAGCCGTCAACGCGAATGCGTTTGAGATTGATTCGTATTACACCGCCCGATGACGAGGCACCGAACTCCGCTCCTGCTTTGGGTATTATCTCAATTGATGCGATGGAGGAAGATTGAATCGAGCGAAGATATGTCATAAGTTGGGCTCCTGACATATTTACCTTTCGATCATCTATGTAAACGTCAGTGCCGCCTTGTCCATATATTGACAATGAATTATCAGTTGCCCACACACCGGGCGCAGTCTTCAATAGTTCCAGTGCGTCCTTGTTTGCCGAAAGTGGATTCGCAGCCACATTAAGTACAATCCGGTCGGCTTCTCTTCGGATTAAAGGGGCTTTGACCTCTACTTCCTTGAGGGTTGTGCTTGTCTGCTGGAGTATAATGTTGCCGATATTTCCATCTTGAGGCGATAAAATAGAATCGGTAAATCCAATGTAAGAAACCCTTATTTTGTCACAATCATTAGGAGCCGTTAGAGAAAAACGACCAATGGAATCAGTAACACAACCTCCCACAATTGAGTCATTCACAAATGCTGACACATTTGCAAATTCTATGGGTTGGTTCTCCGAATCAAGAACTCTACCATTGATATTTTTCGCTAAACCATAGGCATACGACGATAAGAATAGTAGAGATATTATAAGCGTTTTCATTTCTTTTTCTTTAGTTGTTCCTGACCAATTTTGTAATTTTCAAAAGCGTTTTTTCTGTGCGAATCTATGATATGCGACCAGAACTCGATATCCCGTTCATAATCTTTGAGTTTATGTTTGTAGAAATCCCACATCCGCTTTTGAGTTGGAAGTTGCATCTTGTCTGTCATCTTATTTCCAGACTGGCTTACAAATATCTGGGCAATTGGAGTTTCCCCATAATCGTAGAAATCAACTATAAGTACGCGTTGCTTTTTCTTGTCAAAATAGGTATATGTGTACATCTCGTCTGGTTTTCGATGCCAGTCTTCAACATCGTCGTCATACACCCACATTGTATATGGGCGTTCATTCTCTTTGTTCATCGTCAGATAATGCATACCGGCGGTCAAAGACGACGGTCTCTTTGCGGGTGGCTCATTAGTCAGTCTGACAAAAATTTTTGCCATCGCCGGAGAATAGAAAAGCACTTCATCGTCCTGTAGTCCAGTTGTCTTGAGAATGTCAGCAAGGTATATCTCCATTCCTGGATATTTTGCGGCAGAATCAGCGCAGGATATGATGGCCATATCTACTGGAATAAGGACTTCTCCGAATGTCATTCTGTAAGTGGTGTCCTTGTCAATGATTTGACCGTAATAATTGCTGATGTGCCACTCTCTGTTGGCGTATTTCAC
>CAYSMP010000104.1:0-13789 GCA_964432215.1 uncultured Sangeribacter sp. | reverse complement strand
CACCTCATCTTCGACCCGCGCTATAGCGACATCGTAGATATATTCGAAGGAGGCTACATGCACAACCGTGGCGTATACCGCTCCGAGCAAAACAGCTGTATGAACAATGACATCCCCTATTATAGCACAATAAGCCGCCAAAGCATCGTAAAGCGCATAAAGGCATACGCGGGCGAGCCATTCGACTTCGAGGAATTCGTAGCACTTGACAAACGCACGGCCGGTGCTACGACAAGAGGCCTGGATGCCGGGTCTGCAAACGCAGGCAGCCGCTCTCTCCCTCCTGTCATCCACAAAGGAAGCCCTTTGAAGAAACGATAAACGATTAACGATAAATGGTGAAAGATAAAAGATATGAAATGCAATATTAAAACTATAGGGAGCGTTTTATTGTTGGCTCTTGGCGTAGCCTCCTGCGCCAATGAGTCAAACGAGCCGGAGAATGTAGACGCAAACGGGAAAGTTACAATGTCATTTACATTCAGCCACCCGTCGGATACACGGGCTACAGAGACTTCCTTCGAGGAAGGAGATGCTGTAGGTCTTTTCGTGGCTGAGGCCGGTAGCCCTCTTGAGATATCGGGCAATACGCTCAACAACGAGCATCTCACATTCTCTTCCTCCGGCTGGAATTCCGGAAGGAAACTCTATTGGGATAAGGGCACCTACAATGCATATGCGTATTATCCGGTGCTCGAAGAGATATCTTCTGTGAGCGACCTGCCATTCTCTGTAGCGACAGACCAGCGTGAGGCAAATCCCAACGGCATGCACGGATATGAAGCCTCGGATTTCTTGCACGCTTCATCCTTAGGGATTGAAGCTTCCCCGAATACTGTCAACCTTCAGTTCCGCCATATCCTGAGCAAAATCACGATAAGGCTGATCAAAGGAGAAGACTTTGAAGGAGAGATCCCTGACAACGCGACCGTCTACATCCACAACACGGTGACCGATGCCACCATCGACCTTGCTGCCGGGATCGCAACCAAGAATGCACGCGCCACAGGCAAGACAGTCATCGCCCGCCAGGCAGGTCCTACTTCCTACACTGCGATAATCATACCGCAAAGATTGGCCAACCGAGTGCCGCTCGTAGAAGTAGTGATGAATGGTGTCTCGTTTCTCTATGAGAGCAAGTTCCTGTTCAAACCAGGCATCCACCATATAGTGAATCTCGTGGTCGACAAGAATCCGGAGCAGGTCAAGATCGAAGTAGGAGGAGAGATAACAGACTGGAATTGACAACCTGAAAACTTACATGTCTTCAAAAAGGAGAAAGGTCAACATAGCGCTTATAATATTAAGCCTGATATTAGGGGCATGGACTGCCGGTATAATCCTGCAGCCCATCCCCAAATCTATATCAGAAACTGATAAAACGAACGTCTCTGAACGTCAGTCCGATATTTCCATCCCCGATCTCAACTTGAAAAATCAGAGCGCGGAAATGGAACGCGACACTGCAGCCACACAGCAGAATGCAACTCCTGACACTGCTCATTCCACTACTTACACCCACGATAGCAACCACCCTGCAGACACACGTTTCAGAGATGCAGATATAACAGCGTTTGGAAATGACAATCCCTTCAAAGCAGAGGCCAAGAAAGTTCTGAGCGGCAATCTGGAGGAAAATGATTCCCTGAGCCGCCGACGGATACTGAGCTACTGCGAACACCTACGCACTTCCTACACCACACGCGACATCGATTTCTTGCGTCAGGTATTTAGCGACAACGCCCTCATAATAGTAGGACATACAATACGCACTGCTGACACTTCCTCCCTCAAAGGCACACCTAAAGTCACCTACAGCCTACGCTCAAAACGTGAATATCTCTCAAACCTTGCAAAAACCTTCGACTCAGGCAAAGAGATCGACCTCCGTTTCTCCGGGTTTCGTATCATGCGCCATCCTACCATGGAGGGCATCTATGGCATCACGCTGAGACAGGCATATTCCTGCGGAAATTATAGCGACGACGGCTACCTATTTCTCCTTTGGGATTTCCGCGACCCATCTATGCCACTGATCCATGTGCGTACATGGCAGCCTGCTCTCTCGATAGGAGCAGACGATGAGGAAATCATAGATCTGAGTGATTTTAACCTCGAATGATTACGCGATGAAGATCCCACACCTGCATATACGAATCTTGCGACAGCTGATATTGATCCTCTCAATATCGGCAGCTGCCAATGCATGGAGCCAGCAGTTCAATGTGTTGTCATTCCGGGAACTGCCCAACGATGTATCGGCATTCATCAATCCCATCCGCGACCTTAACGACGAGGACTGCGGACTTCTTAAGATCATCGCAAATCCGGATTTCGTATTCTCAACGCCATTGGGTATCGTGAAGCGTATTGACAAGACAGGTGAGATATGGCTATATCTACCCCATGGATCAAAGAAGATCACCATTAAGCATTCTGATTGGGGTGTGCTCCGCGACTATGAGTTCCCATCCAAACTTGAAAGTCATAAGACCTACGAGATCACTCTAAACTATCCACAGCCGGCGCCGCCCGCTCTCGCAAATGTGGAAAAGATTGTCACTACGGTACGCGATACTTTGGTGGTCACTCGCGTCGATACCATCGTGGTGAAGCCGGTGAAGACTGAGATTCCATTGAAGGCAGATATTATTCTGGGAGCCGGGGTTGGAGGAAAAGTGCCTTATTGCTACGGCTCCATTATGGCAGTTGTCATGAAACGGCACGGTGTCTTCATACGCATTTCCTCCAACGGAACTTCTCCCGGCGACGTACAAGCCAACTGCAATCGTCACGGTATAGTCGACGGACATGAACGATTCTATTCCGGCAAGACACGTCGAAGCCTTTTTATGATAGGAGGGGGAGTGATCCACCGGATTTCTTCCTCCGTAGCTATCTTTGAGGGTCTTGGATATGCCGACACAAGTCTTGACTGGCAGCTTGCTCCATCAGAAGGAGGGGGATATGTCAGGAATACATATTTCAGCAACAAGGGAGTCACGGTCGAAGCCGGAATACTCCTGAGATTAGGTAGGATCGACATATCAGCATCAATCCTTACTCTAAAAGGCATTGACTGGTATGGATCTGTCGGAATAGGATTCAACTTTGGCAAAAAACTATAGTAGACACCGGAATATGAAATCAGGAACGAAGCATATCAAATGGAAAGCATTGGCCTCAATGCGTCTATTTTACGCACTTCTATCTGCCCTCATCATGTCAGGATGCTCCGACCATGCCCGCCCCCTCAGCCTGGAACCTGCAATCGAATTGTCGGAAGCCACAGAAATATCAAGGAGGGAAGCCACGATAGAGGCTCGTATCGACCGACGTGGCTCATCCACACTATCATATGTTTCCCTCATATATGGAGCTTCGGATAATTCCTCCGTAATGAAGGTCAGCGGCGATCCAAAATCCGACACCCTCTTGTTCCATCTCTCCGGTCTTAAACCGGGAGCAGCCTACTTATGTCATCTTGAAGCTGGCACAGAGACCGCTGCACTGAAATCGGCACCCATAACCTTCACCACCCTTCCCAACGAACTCCCTACGATCTCCTCACCCACTCCACTCTCAACCGGCCCTCTTGGAATCATTGTCCAGTTCAGTATCCTCGACGATGGAGGTGAAGAGGTATCAGCGACCGGATGTGAGGTCAGGACGCCCGAAACGCCTGAAAGCCGCAGAATATATGTATCTGACAATCCGGCCGGCCATAAGGAATGGAAGCTCAGCATAACGGGACTGACACCCCACACTACCTATGTCATTACTCCCTTCGCATCCAATTCTCAAGGAGAAGCACATGGTGAGCCACTTGAATTTACTACAAAAAATAGTACAATGCTTCAGCAACCCGGTGTATTGGCAAATCTATTTGAAGGCGATACGGATCTCGAGATTGATAATCTTACCATATCAGGACCAATGAACGGTGATGACTTCCGTACCCTCAGAGCATTTCTGGGAGCCCCGGCAGAGTATTTGCCAAGCATATCCATTTCCGAAATCGATCTCTCTGATGCTACCATCGTAGAGGGAGGCGCTTCCTACGACGGCGGGCGTTTCACTGTCATTGACCGTCTGTCTACTGGTTTATTTGCCGATTGCGCTCATCTGCGCAGCGCCATCCTCCCCAACACTGCAATTGCAATTGAGCGCGACGTATTCGCTCGATGTCCGTTTCTTGAGAGCCTAACTGTTCCTGCCCTGGTGGAAACACTTCTTCCTTCAGCTGACTGCAAGGCACTCAAGGCTATTGAGGTATCAATGGCAAACGACCACTTTTCATCCATCGATGGTGTCCTCTTTAATCATAATGCTTCTGAAATAATATGGTTTCCTTGTGGCAAGACAGGAGACTATACGCTGCCACCATCCATAACTGCTATTGGAGAGAATGCCTTTGCAGGCACATCTATCACCAGCCTTGCCATACCCCCGACCGTGACGTCTATCAGTCGTGGTGCCTTTGCAGGCTCCTCTCTTTTGGAAATATATCTTCCCGACAATATCACTAATATATCTGAAGGAATTTTTCAGGACTGTTCAGAGTTGGTGACAGTACATCTCGGTTCTGGAACGGAATATGTAGGTAACTTCGCTTTCGACGGCACTTCCATACGCGACATATATCTTGCTGCAGAAGTACCTCCCTTCACGAGAGAGAGTACCTTCTACAATAAAGACTCGACTATATTTGAACAATGCACACTGCATGTCCCTACAGGATGCAGGAAACTATATACCAACCACCGACAATGGGGCTCCTTCAGCCACATAGAGGAATTCCAACCTTAATATTGCAATGAACAGAAAAGTCTACGACGATAGGCCACATCTACAGGCTCAAGGAAGTTTAGATACGGATTCAGGTTTATACACCGACGAGGAAAGTGCGCGTATCGAACTGGGAGGAATCTTCTCTAATCGATTTTCCAACGTAAACCTGCTTTACACCTCCCGGCATGGAGCAACGGAAATTCACGACGCTACGCGCTACGGCAAGCGTTTTATACTGAAAGGATTGGGCAAAGAACATCGCGACGATCCTCTCTGCAATATGTGTATGGCAAAAGAATTCGAGATAGGAATAGCACTCGACCATCCCAACATAAGGCGAACTATAGGGTTTGAGGACATCGACGGTCTCGGAAAAAGAATAGTGCTCGAATATATCGATGGAGTCACACTTGCAGATACCCTTTCGGCAGGAAGTATCTCGTCGGAAAGAGCCTTTTCTATCGCCCGGCAACTTGCCGATGTCCTGAAATATTTACACAGTAAGCAGATATGCCACCGCGACCTAAAGCCGGAAAACATACTGCTTCCATATCAGGGAGACACAGTGAAAGTCATAGATTTAAATCTGGCAGATCGTGATGACTACATTGTCCTGAAAAATCCGGCTGGATCAAAAAGATACATGGCCCCGGAACTGTTCGCCCCGAATGCGGTACCTACTCCAGAGACTGACCTTTATTCACTTGGAGTCGTAATAAAAGACCTTGCAGAAGCGAGTGGCAACCAAATGCTGGCGCAGGCCGCCATACGGTGTATGGACAACGAACCTCAAAAGCGGAAGGAAGGATTGATTATGCTCGAGAAGGATATCGCCCCGCAGACTCCAATCCCATTATCATGGGACATACTATCCTCCAAAGTCCTCACCTATCTCCTCTCAGCCATCTGCATCCTCCTATCAGCGTTCATCACTCTCCACTATATCTCCCAATAACCCCACAACCCCCATAACCTCACAATGGAAAAAGAAGATAAAGAAGCGTTAGCCACAATAATAAGGATAACCAATGAAAACCTCGGATACACTCCTTCAACTCCTACCGGATTTAACGACCTAAGCAGGCAGATTCAGCAAATCACCGGTGATAGGTTGAGCCAATCGTCCATAAAAAGGATCTGGGGATACATCCCTTACAAAGGAGACTTCTCAAAGACAACTCTCGACATTCTTGCCCGCTTCAACGGAATGAAAGATTGGGAATCGTTTAAGAAAAGCCTCAGTGAAAATATTCCCACCGATGACGAGTCAGGATTTCACGACAACAGCATCACCGACACCAGTAAATATCGCCAGGGCGACAGAATCGAACTGAGCTGGAACGACGGGAAAGAATGCGAACTGGAATGTGTAGGCCACATGAGATTCCGTGTACTCAGATCCGAAAATATCAAGTTGAGGAGCAGCGACATTGTGACCCTCCACACTCTCTGTATAGGTCAACCCGTATACATCAGCAATATCATCCGCGGTGACATCCACTTCACAGCCTATGTAGGCGCTAAAAAAGGAGGACTGCTTTCCATCCGAGAATTTCCAACCCAATAACTCCACATCCTCAATTCAGAAGTTAATTAGATTCTCTTTTCTCCGAGTCAAGTTCTTGAATTAAAGTTTGGTATTGACTCCAAGTAAGTAGGTTTGACGATTTTCCACACAGTGTGTGTGGAAAAATCAACCTTTAGCTCTACCATGTTCAGAGACTCAGGTATAACACTAAAAATTTATGTAAGAAGAGTGGGTAGAGCTATATCTATACAAAATCGATACAAAAAAAGTCACCTGAAATCAGGTGACTTAAGGGTGATCCGGTTGGGATTCGAACCCAAGACCCACAGCCCTGAAAGACACGCGGATGGTGCTAATGCACAAAAAAAGCACCTCTAATTGAGATGCTTAATTTTGAGGGTGATCCGGTTGGGATTCGGACTAAGAACCACAGCCCTGAAAGACACGCGGATGGTGCTAATGCACAAAAAAAGCACCTCTAATTGAGATGCTTAATTTTGAGGGTGATCCGGTTGGGATTCGAACCCAAGACCCACAGCTTAGAAGGCTGTTGCTCTATCCAGCTGAGCTACCGGACCTGACCATCTTTCTTTATGAATTGGATCTGAATGTATGCCCTGTTTCGGCTTCCATTCTATTTCCGAGTGCAAAGTTAGTCAGAATTTCTTAACTTTCCAAATGATTTGCTAAGATAATTGTTAAAACATCTCAAAAGTGAGATAAATGGGGTCTCCGGACAGGATACGCAAACTAAAATTTGGTTTTAAACGTTTTATTATTGTAAGTTCGATAGGGACCAACTCACGAACCGAGCGTCCCTGCCGAGATGACATAGAAATAACATGTATAACATTATTAAATTAGGAAAAGGAAAAAAGAATTATGGATAAATTAAGTTATGCCTGGGGCGTCCTAATGGGAAAACAGCTTAAGGCAATGGGTGTCGGAACCCTTGATTCCGAAGCATTCAAGGATGGCGTGAAGGTAGCTTTCGATGGTGGAACTCCTGAAGTGCCGGAAGAGGAATGCCAGAAGATGATCAACGAATATCTGATGGACCTTCAGCAGAAGGCCGAGGCAGCTGCTAAGGAAGCTGGTGTGAAGTTCCTCGCTGAAAACAAACTCCGTGAAGGCGTGAAGGAAACTGCCAGTGGTCTGCAGTATGTAGTAGAAAAAGAAGGAGAGGGTCCTCAGCCTACAGCTACCGACGAAGTGACAGTACACTATACCGGCCGTCTGCTTGACGGAACAGTGTTCGACTCTTCAGTAAGCCGTGGCGAACCTGCTACATTCCCCCTCAACCGTGTGATCCCGGGTTGGACAGAAGGCGTTCAGCTCATGAAGGAAGGCTCTAAGTACACCTTCTTCATCCCGAGCGACCTTGCTTATGGTGCACAGGGTGTGCCCAATGCAATCCCACCTCATTCGACACTTATCTTTGATGTTGAACTTATCAAGGTTGTAAAGAAGTAATGCGTAATGCATAATGCAAAATGCATAATCGTGCTACGCGGCTCTCTGGGGTGGCGAAACTTTGAAGTAGAAGCTAAATTTTTCGATCTCAGAACTGCATATTGGTTCGGAATTATGCATCATGAATTATGAATTATGAATTTAAAAATAAGTAATGAAAAAGACTTTTAGATCAGCGATTGCCGTCATAGCAGTGACGGCAACCGCTTTCTGCGTCGCTTCTTGCGGCAAGCAGAAACCAACTGCAGAAGACTCTGCAGCAGTAGACTCACTTGTAGGTATGGTAATGCAAGAACAGGCTGACAGCGCAGCCGCTGCCGAAGCAGCCGCTGACAATGAGAGTGCCCCTACAAATATGGCTGACTACGGCGCAGCTTTCTTCCAGGGCAACTCCGGCTACCAGACCACTCCATCCGGACTCAAATATGTCACTGTTGTAGAAGGAACCGGTGCATCTCCAAAAGAGACCGACGTGGTTACAGTTCACTATACCGGCCGACTCCTCGACGGCACTGTATTTGATTCTTCCGTTGAGCGTGGCGAACCGACAAGCTTCCCACTCCAGATGGTAATCAAAGGATGGACAGAAGGCCTTCAGCTCATGAAAGTTGGCGGAAAGACCGTATTCTACATCCCCAGCAACCTGGCCTACGGTCCTCAGGGTACGCCCGGCGGCCCAATCGGTCCGAATGCCGACCTTATCTTCGAAGTAGAACTTCTTGGCATAGGAGGACAACAGTAATGAAGATGACAAAAATGATGTCGGTGCTCGCTGCACTGTTTATGCTCCTTCCGGCTTTCGTCAGCTGCGACAAGGATGATGACAAGGACCCCTCAGTAGCAAAGGCTATATTAGGCACCTACAGCGGATCTCTCGACTATTCAGTGATGGGCTATGAGCCAGGCAATATTGAAGGCACATATGAGTTGAAAATCGAGAGAGATGCCAAGGATGCCAATGATGTAAAAGTTGTGCTTCCTGCATGCTCGTTCACTCCTCCAATTCCTCAGGCATCTGCCTTCACTATCCCATCTATTACAATAGATGACGTAGATGTAAAGGTGAATGGAAGTGTATATACTATCAGTGAGGATGATTTTGAAATTAAAGCAGGAGACACCACTTATACCGGTAAGATCAATGGCACTATAACAGGCAAGAATGCCAATATAGTATATACCATGCGTCCGGGTCGCATGCCGATGGACATCAATTTCACATTTACTGGAACTCTGAAATAAGAATTTGGCAATCTTAGGATTGATAATGGCATTTATGGCCGGGATCGGCGTCAGTGACGCTGCTCCCGACCTTGTCGTATCCACACCTGATACTCTTGAGACGGTGGTGGTGACAGCTACTCGTACCCCCAAACTACTCAAGGACACTCCTGTAGTGACGCGGGTAGTGACTTCCAATGACATTACAAGGAGTGGTAAACAAGATATCGGGGGCCTTCTGGAGCAACAGTTGCCGGGAGTAGAATTCTCGCTCGGAATGGCGCAGAATCCGCAGATCAACATGTCGGGATTTGGTGGTGGAGGTATCCTTTTCCTGCTCGATGGTGAGCGCATGGCCGGAGAGACCCTTGACAATCCCGACTATGCAAGGCTTAATCTGCAGAATGTGGAGCGTGTGGAGATAGTGAAAGGTGCCGCTTCGTCGCTGTATGGCTCCAATGCCACCGGTGGAGTGGTGAATATCATTTCAGGAAGACCTAAGTATGGTTCGCATATTAAGCTGAACGCCCGTTACGGCTCCCATGCGCTACAGAGTTACGGAGCCCTGGCTACCTACCGTAAGGGAAAAATCTCCAACTCCCTTGATGCCCGCTATGACTCGCAGGGAGAGATAAAATTTCCTAATATAGGTGATTTCAGCAAGGCATATGCTACCCACAGCTGGAACGTACGCGACCGGGCAACCTTCACATTCAGTGATGATGCATCCATAACGGCACGTGCCGGCTACTACTGGCGTCAGCGCAACAGCACGAACGCCTCGCACGAACGATATAGCGATATTTCAGCCGGACTCGCTGCCAGATGGAAAGAGTTTGTAGCCAACTACAGCTTCGATACTTATGACAAGTATGACTACGAGATAGCCACCCGTGAGCAGGTTCGCGACTATCGCAACAGGCAAAACACATTCCACCTTCAGTATTCCCATGAATTCGATGAAACCGGAACACTGACTGCCGGGGGAGACTGGCTCGAAGACTATCTGATGTCTTACGAATTTGACAGTGGTTCCCATTCCCAGACAAATCTTGATGCTTATCTCCAGTGGGATTGGAAGGTTGCCAAAAGCCTATGGGTTGTCCCCGGATTGAGATATGACTGGTTTTCAGCATCCCGTGCCAACAGAGTATCACCAAAACTTAGTGTGTTGTTGCGTCCCGGGAAAGGCAACTGCGCCCTTCGGCTCAACTACGCTGCCGGTTTTCGTGCCCCTAATCTGAAAGAACTCTACATGGACTTTGATATGGCCGGTATATTCCACATTCATGGGAATCCGGCATTAAAATCGGAGACCAGCCACAACCTAAATATATCAGCTGAATACCTCAAAGGGAGCAGGAACCTTACGGTCATGGCATTCCACAACATTGTCGACAACCGGATATCTTATCTCTGGAATGAATCGCTCGCAGGGTTGCAATATATCAACCTGAAGCGTCTCTACCTGACAGGGGTGGATGTATCGGCAATGCGGTCGTTCCCGTTTGGATTGACTGTCAGCGGCGAATATGTGTTTACACATGAGGTATACGGTAAAGGAGACTTGCGGGCCAACCCCACACGCCCTCATGCATTGACTCTCAAGGCGGACTATTCCAGACTCTGGAAACCAGACTGGCGATTCAATGCGACAGCCAACTTCAAGTGGCTTTCCTCCGTCACAGGAGACGTCATGTCGCTTTTTTCTCCAGAAGCGGCACGCACGCAACGCTATCCCGCATATTCTATGCTCGGAGTGACGGTAAGCCAGACATTCCCGAAAGGATTTACACTCGGAGTAAGCATCGACAATCTTCTCAACTACATCCCTGACTATTATTACTACAACTCTCCGCTTACTACAGGCATCGGCGGAAGCGTATCGCTTACGTGGCAGATGTAACTTTTCGGTCGGAGCCTTGTCTATAAGGTATAACCCAAAACTTACCTATATGAAAAAAACTTTATCAATACTTGCATCGCTTGCCATAGCCGGAACAGCAATGGCTCAGTCAGATACAATACCTGCCAGCTTCCCGGGCGGGGAGAAAGCCATGACGGCTTATATCAATAAGAACCTCAAATACCCACAGCCATCCATCAACAACGGCATAGAGGGAGTGGTGAACGTAAAATTCACCGTTAAGACCGACGGAGCACTCGACAAACTGTCGATAGTGCGTCTCGTAGATCCTGATCTGGAGGCCGAAGCCCTTCGTTTGGTAAAAGGGATGCCGGCTTGGACTCCGGCTACTGTCGGAGGGACTCCTGTAGAAAGCGAGTCAAACGTTGAGGTTGTATTCTCCTTGCCTGAATAATCTCTCGCTCCCCATCCTATAAATCATATTTTGTCGATAAAGGGTGGTTTTCCAACCACCCTTTAATTGGCTATGCCACACACCATAACTTCATAACTCAACAATCCCACAACTCATTAATGAAACGATTATTACTATTTCTTTCTTTTATTTCATTGATCGTATGTCTCGAGGCAAATGGCGCTGACGAGCCTGCTCCCTATATCCCCCGCATTGTGAAAATAGACTCGGAAGCTGAGATAGAGTCTCTCAAATCGGAAGGAGTCGAGATAATGCGCCGGCGCGGCGACATCCTGCTATGTCTTTTCCCCAACACGGCGACACGTAGCGCGGTTACCCCTATACGTCCCCCAAGACATATAAAACCAACCCTCGACCTGGCCAAAGAGCATTTCAACGCCGGAACTATACAGGCAGGTACAGCCACCGGAACTCCCTATACCGGCAAAGGTGTGGTGGTTGGCTTATGCGATATTGGTATAGACCCCCTTCACCCTACATTTCTTGACGCAGAAGGCCATTCAAGGATAAAACGAGTGGTGCAGTATATCGAGCATGAAGGGATACGTCTCCAGCTTGAAGGCGACGATGCCTATCGCAGCTGGACTACTGATAATGCCGAAGAATATCATGCCACTCATGTTTGCGGCATTCTTGCCGGCGGCGGAGCTGGAACCGGATATTCCGGAATAGCTCAAGATTCCGAGATTGTAGCTACAGTCTCCACGCTTACGGAAGTTGGCCTCCTGGCTGGTGTCGAGGATATTATCGATTATGCCCGAGAGGTAGGCAAGCCGGCCGTAATCAACATCTCCGTAGGCAGCTATACCGGACCTCACGACGGCAGTTCGCTATTCTCGCAATATCTCGACATGTGTGCCGAAGATGCTGTCATCGTGCTCTCTTCAGGCAACGAGGGAGCGCATCTGAATTCCCTGTTTTGCAAGTTTTCTTCTTCCCGCCAGAAAGTTGCGTTCAGGCTTGGCAACAAGCCTTGGGATCAATTCCGGATGTATGGAGCCACCGACCTATGGAGCAGTTCTTCGTCTCCATTGTCTGTGTCGCTTGGACTCTATGACACGAATGTGAAGCAGGTCGTCAGGTGGCTTGATCCATTTGTGCTTACCGGTGGAGAAACTGTCAGCCACTCATGGACCGTAAACGAAGCCGACACAAACAGCTTTCCTTTCGAAGGGGAATTGATGGCGGAAGGGGATATTGACCCAGAAAACGGTCGCCACCGTGTCACATTGTGGTATGACTTCACGTCTCCCGAGCGTGCATCCGATGGAGGCTGGGCAAGATATGTGCTTGCAGTTGAAGTGAGTGGCCAACCCGGAGAGGACGTTGAGGTTTACTCCGACGGCACTTATACCAGATTGATCTCCCTTGCCGGAAATCCGGCCCCTACCGCCGACCGATCAGTCAGCGATCTCGCTTGTGGATTCAATGTCATCAGTGTGGGCATGTATGGCAACCGCGATTCTATACCGGTGTCGCAATCGGCAGATGCAGCCGAAGGCATGATAAGCTGGCAACCTACCGGATATGAAAGCGGCGCTACAGTAATATACAGCAGCTACGGTACACTGCGCGATGGTCGTATACTTCCTCTGACAGTAGCCCCGGGGGCAACTCTCATGTCGGCCGGAAGCCGACCGTTTTTCTACGGAGAGACCTGGTATCCGCATCTTAGATTGGGCGGCACAAGCTGGGTCGATGAGGGAGGCACATCTATGTCGTCGCCCTATGTGGCCGGGTATATTGCCACCTGGCTTGAGGCAGTCCCTGATCTGACATCAGCCGACGTGAAGCGCATCATAGCTGAATCTAACAGAATCGACATTCCTGATCCTGACGATCCTCACAACGCCACAGGGTATTTTGATCCTGTCAAAGGATTGGAGCTTGCCCTGCAGACCGGAGGAGTGGAATCCATCGGATCACCCGGAAGCAATATCTCTCCCGACGAACATATAGAGGTCTACGATATATCTGGAGTCAAAAGATATGCCGGAGCAGCCTCGGGGCTGTCCGGCATTGAAAATGGTATGTATGTCATCAAGACGTCTTACGGAGTCTTCAAGAAGATGATCACCGGTCAGTGATCCATCCTAAAACATCAAGGCTGGCGGAAATTGCCATTGCGGTTGTTGTTTCTGTTGCGGTTGTTGGAATTATTGCGGCGGGTATCGAAAGGATTCCCTCCGAATTCATCCTCTTCCTCATCTTCTTCCTCCTCTTGGCTCTGAGTGTTGTTGGTGCGCTTCGGCTTGTTCTTCTTTATCTTGTCAGGCTTCTGAAGGTCAAGGGCTGTCTCAAATACGTTCCACGTCTGCTCCATATCCCAGTTTTTCTTGACATTTATAGTCTTAGGATAATAGTAGACATAGTCTGGCTGGATGGCTATGAGGATATCCTTGCCTACGGAGTCATTCTCGAGAGGGACGATACT
>CAYSMP010000103.1:0-14039 GCA_964432215.1 uncultured Sangeribacter sp. | reverse complement strand
GGAAGAAAAACCAAAAACTCTTCATCAGAAAGTTGGCTTTCCTTCCCACCGAACGATATGCCGCCAGACCGAGAATAAAATCCCAGTTAGACGTGTGCGGAGCCACGCATATCACGCATTTGTCATAGACAGGTACCGTAATGTCGAAAGTCCATCCGGTAAGTTTCAATGCGAGTCTCCAAATATTCATGACTTATGCATTTATTTTGTTGGCTTCTTTCACAGACTGGGGAACAGCCTCGTTGAAGAGCTTCAGTGCAGCGGAAATCTCTTCATTAAAATCCTTACGGATCTTCTCGAAAAGCTTCTTAAAGAATTCTCCCTTTGCCTTCTTGTATTCCTCCGCGTTGGCAAAACCCTTCATGCCCCGGTCAAAGAAACGATTTGCATTTGCCTTTGCAGCGCCTGTAGCACCAAGCACTTTAGCCACCGCAACGGAAATTTTCTCACGGTCTGCACCCTCTACATTATAATATACTGTCATCATCTCGTCGCACATTGATGCGCCGACTGCCTCTACGGCTTTCTTAAATTGTTGTTTATTCATCGCTTTAAGGTTTTTTATTTCTATAGTTATCTTCTATCTGCCACACCACTGTTGGTGGCGGCTTTCCTATATAACAAATATCCCCGTCCAATTTGTTCTATAAAAACTTTAGAGAATCCCATATGTTTTATATTAAAAGCATACTCAGACATGATGGAAGCATTTCAAAAACCATTATGTCCTCTTAGTGTGTATATTTAACATAAAAAATCGAATTAATGAAAAAGGTACATTTATTGATAACGCTCTTCATTTTAGGACTCGGACTGGGTTTCGCGGTATCGCAAACCGATACAGAACCCAGAAAAGCTCCTACTTTTGAAGATGCCATAGCCATCATAAAGAAATATGAAGGACTCAGCGGACCGAGCCACTGGCCTTTTATCGGTTATGGCCATAAGGTGATGCCCGGTGAGAAATTCACCAAAGGGAAGAGACTTACTGAGGCGGAAGCAGATGCACTTGCACGCAAGGACTACGCCAAGCTATGTGCAAAGTATAGGGAATTTGGTGCCGACAGTCTGTTGCTTGCTGCCCTTGCCTACAACTGCGGTCCGGGAGTAGTAGCGAAGTCAAGCGTTCTGTCAAAACTAAAGGCGGGGAACCGTGACATCGAGGCCTCCTATATAGCCCATAGCCGCTATAAGGGGAAACAGTTATCACAGCTAAAGAGACGCCGACAGGAAGAACTTGCCACCCTCTTCGTGAAAGATCCCTCCACACTCATCCAAGAAATAACGGAGGAAGTAACGACTGAAGTGCAGCATATTGAGGCGTCGGCCATGGCGCTTGAAGAATCATCAAAGTCTACAGATTCAATCCAACATCCAACTGCACAGCCCCATTCCGGCGCAAAGGATGTCGCTCCCCACAAGGATGACCCAAAAGCAGAATAATTTAATTTTTTTATGAACGTTTAAAATCTATATAAAAATGAATAGATTGATCAATAGGAAAAAAATCATAAAGTTTTTTGCAGTTTCCGCTGTAATTCTTTCCTCAATTTCCTTTGCTTCATGTCATAATGCAAATGCAAGCAAGGAGTCAGCTGAGTCTTCACTTGGAGAACCACGTCCTGACAAAGCCCTCAATAAACTCATGCGTTCCCTCGCTGAAGGGGACGCGCCCGGATTTGCGGCGCTTTGCGTGTACCCTATCGTACGCCCCTATCCTCTTAAGAATATAGAGGATTCGTTGGCGATGGTTGATTATTTCCCCATTTTAGTAGATGCGACACTACGCGACCGGATGAAGAATGGAAAGCTTGACGAATGGTCAAACTATGGATGGAGGGGCTGGAGCATAGGTGATGATCGCCCAATTTGGTTTGATGAAGGTGTACAATTTATCGATTACCAGTCTCCTGCAGAGTCCGGATTGCGTAAATTGCTCGCCAGAGAGGAATTGAACACATTGGCTCCAGCCTACCGAGATGGTTGGACCCCTGTAATGACACTCATCCAGACCGATGGTCGCTCCGTCATACGCATTGATGCTAAAGGCGATGAATACAGAATGATGACTTTCGACAATACTGTTGATGTCTCCGGGAAACCGTCAATGTTTTTACTTGGCTCACTTAGGGAGGAAGGATCTGCCGGATTACGCACATTTGAATTCGCCGACTCTGTTGGCACTAAGGCCGAATACAGTCCAGATAGCGAAGCTTCCGATAGAGTATTCTTCTCTGGGCCGCGCGCAGATAAAACGGAAATGAACGTAAGGCAGGGATACTGGCGAGATGTGGTTAGACATTAAAATCTAACAACCATCCATTGATTTGATTTCCTCCATAGACCTCACATACATGAAAAATGAAAAATTAGACCTTGCGTGGCGCCTGGTGGAGAACACGGGCGCCAACGTGTTCATTACCGGTAAAGCCGGCACCGGCAAGACCACATTCTTGAAGCGCCTCAAGGAGGAAAGCTCCAAGAATATTGCTGTGCTCGCCCCTACCGGCATAGCAGCGCTCAATGCGGGCGGAATGACCATCCATAGTTTCTTCCAGCTTTCATTCTCTCCTTTTATCCCGGGAATTGGACAGGCAGGAGGGAATTCGCATTTCAGTAAATATTCGAAGCAAAAGATAAAGATGCTTCGCAGCATCGACACTATTGTGATTGATGAGATCAGTATGGTGAGAGCAGACACCTTGGATGCAATAGATGCTAAATTGCGTAAATATCGTAATGCCTCTCTCCCAATGGGCGGCGTACAACTTGTGATGATCGGTGATCTCCAGCAACTTCCCCCTGTTGCACGCGAGGAAGAATGGCGCCTGCTCAGCGAACATTACCGCTCGCCATATTTTTTCGACAGCCAACTGCTTAGGGAAACTCCGTTTGAGACAATAGAACTCACTAAGGTCTACCGTCAGAAAGACCAAGATTTTCTTGAGATTTTGAATGCAATCCGAGAAAATCGTGTGGATAACTTAGTGATGAGAAAACTCAACGATAGATATATACCCGGTTTTAATCCCAAAGATGAAGAACGTTATATCCGTCTGATGACCCATAACTATCAGGCGCAACGCGTTAACGAGGAACATATGGAGGCTCTCAAAGCAAAAAGACACGTCTTCAAAGCAGAGATTGAGGGTGATTTTCCGGAATTAATCTATCCAGCAGAAGCGGAACTCGTGCTTAAAGAGGGTGCCCAAGTGATGTTTTTGAAAAATGACTCGCAAGGACATCGCTACTACAATGGCACTATTGGACGAATCAAAAGCATATCCAGTGAAGGAAAGATTATAGTCTCTCTCGACGACAATACACCCCCCATTGATGTTGAAAAAGAAATGTGGGAAAATATGGCATATACCATCGATGAGAAGTCGAAGGAAATGAAAGAAAAGGTCGTAGGACGTTTCACGCAAATTCCACTCCGGGCTGCATGGGCAATAACCATCCACAAGAGTCAAGGCCTTACATTCGATAAGGCAATAATTAACGCATCTGCGGCTTTCGCACATGGCCAGACCTATGTGGCACTGAGCCGTTGCCGCACGCTTCAAGGGTTGGTGCTTGAAAATCCACTCCCTTTTTCTGCAATAATCTCAGACGGGACAGTGTCGATGTTCGAACAGGACTGTAGCGCTAAGCAAGCGGATAGCAAGAGGGTTGCGGGTCTTCAAGTGGAGTTTGCGATTCGTCTTGATCTTGAGATTCCGGACCTTACAGGAATACGGAATGCGTTGGATACTCTGCATCGTACTCTTCAGATAAGCCATGCATCAGCCTTTCCAAAAGTCACTGCTGAATTTGGAGAAATGCTGGCCACTCAATTCAAAGGTATCTATGACGTCTCGTTGCGATTCCAACAGCAACTGCGCCGAATGGCTTCTCAGGAAGCTTCTCCTGAAGCTATCTATGATCGGCTTAAGGCTTCAGCCACATATTTCATCAATCAGCTTGATCCAATCGTAGATTTTCTAAGAAGCATTCCTCAGGAGATCGACAATAAAGAAGCGAAGAAAAAGTTTGAAGAGGCTATGGCCGTTGTGGAATATGAAGTCAATCTCAAGTACGCCCTTTTCCAGGCAACCCTTAAGAAAAAATTAACTCCGGTGGAATTCATGAAGATCAAGAGGGATGTTACTATGTCTGACCCAAAATGGGTAAAACCGGATTCCAAAACTAAGGGAATGATATCCAATGCCGACATAGATAATCCGGAATTGTATCAGAAACTCGTAAGATGGAGAAGTAAAAAAGCTGAAGAGGAAGAAGTTCCGGCTTATGTTATTCTCGGCAATAAATCTCTTGTATTTCTCGCCAACGAACGCCCACAGACAAAGGAAGACCTTCTTGCCATCCCCGGTATTGGACGCCATAAAGCCACAGCTTACGGCCCCGAACTCATTGCCCTATTAAAGGATGTCCAAAAATAAACTTCGCTTATCAAACAGGCCTTCCCAGCCCAGTGTGTCCGCTGAATCAATCTCACTACAATAATAAAACAAAAGAGCATCAACCTTGAAAGACTGATGCTCTTTGCATTTTTAATTATGACTTGGTTTAGCTTAAGTGTAGCTACTTATGCATTATTTATAAGGTGTACATCCAATTGTGGGAACGGGAAATGAACGCCCTTCTTAGGAAGCTCGGCATACATGCGTTGTGAAATATCAAAGAACAGCCCCCAGTAATCCGCACTCTTCGTCCAAGCTCTGACAGTAAGGATTACGGCACTGTCTCCAAGTTCCTTAAGGCCTACGAATACAGGCTGTGCGGGATTGTTTTTTTCTACCCTCTCGTCTGAATTAAGTATTTCCTTTATCGCTTCAGCGGCATTTTCGTAGTCATCACCATATTGTATGGATACCGTCCAATCCACTCTCCTCATCGGCTGGATGGAATAGTTGTTGATGCTTCCTGATGACAATGCTCCATTGGGTATAAGAATTGTCTTATTATCGGGAGTCGTGATGACAGTATGAAACATCTGCATGGCTTTTACCGTGCCGGCAAAATTCTGAGCCTCTATGTAGTCGCCTACTCTGTATGGCTTAAGAATCAGTATTAAAACGCCACCTGCAAAATTCTGGAGTGTACCACTGAGTGCCATACCAATTGCAACACCGGCTGAAGCAAACAGAGCCAGGAATGAACTGGTCTCGATGCCGAGAATGCCGATGATAGTGACTACAAGTATGAAATATAGAAGTATCTGAGTGAAATTGAGAACAAATGTAGAAAGAGAAAGGTCTACCTGCTTCTTC
Source organism: uncultured Sangeribacter sp. (assembly GCA_964432215.1). GTDB lineage: Bacteria > Bacteroidota > Bacteroidia > Bacteroidales > Muribaculaceae > Lepagella. The sequence goes on along the minus strand of CAYSMP010000103.1, from coordinate 8,766 downwards.
TCAAAAATATTAGAGAGAATCTGATTAATTTTTCTTATAATAAAACGTCCTATGTAGAAGACGGCAATTGCAATCAGCACCTTAAAGCTGAAGTTAACGAGAGTGTTAGCGATTTTTGACATCGCATCTTGAAATGAAATGGTCTTGAGCATCTCTATTGCTTTTGCAATGGCTCCTGTGTTTTCCGCAGTTAGTATCATATGTGTTTTTAGTTTTAAGTTTTGGATTTTAAGTTTACCGTGGTAGGGATTACGGTGCGTGAGTCAGCCACACTCCGTCTAACTATTAATACACCAATCTATCAAAAAGGTTGAAACTAATGAAAGAAAAAGGCCGAATCTCTTCAGCCTTTCTCTATCATTCCTCTTTTTGTTTGGTTCTTCCATGTCTTCTAAGCGATTCAGATATAATCCACTGAATCTGGCCATTTACTGAACGAAATTCCTGCGCAGCCCATTTCTCTACTTGCTCCATCATTTCCGGATCAAGCCTCAATAAAAATCCTTTATTTGCCTGCTTTGCCATTGGCACAAGCTTTATTGATAAAGAGTGCCAGTGTTCAAAACGGGCTGAGCTGGTTCATCAGCACAAAGCACGACAAGGAGATTGCTTACCATAGCAGCCTTTCGCTCTTCATCAAGCTCTACAATCTGCTCTTGACTAAGCTGGTCAAGGGCCATCTTCACCATGCTGACAGCACCCTCAACAATCTTTTCACGAGCCGAGATGATAGCTGAAGCTTGCTGACGGCGAAGCATCACAGCAGCAATTTCAGGTGCATAAGCAAGGTAGTTGAGTCGGGCTTCGACCACTTCAATTCCTGCCATAGCAAGGCGTTCGTTAAGCTTAGTCTCCAGTTGCTCATTTATCTCATCGCCATCACTACGCAGAGTTATTTCATCATGTTTTCCATTTTCTTCATCATAAGCGTATTTTCCTGTCACCTCTCTGAGAGCTGCATCGCTCTGAATGGCCACAAAAGCATTCAATGCTTTGGCAGTGGCATTCCCTTGCAGAATTTGTGCGTTCTTTCCATCCGCTAAACCTACCATAGGTATATCGCCCGCGTCAACATCAAATACAGCTCGATAGGTATCCTTAACTTTCCAGACAAGCACCATACCTATCATCACTGGATTTCCGATTTTATCATTCACTTTGATCGGAGCTATATCCATATTGCGAATTCGAAGAGACACTTTCTTCTTTGTGATGAAAGGATTTGCCCAATAGAAACCTGTGTTACGATAAGTTCCTTTGTATTTTCCAAAGAATATCATCACCACTGACTGATTAGGCTGAAGGATGAAAAATCCACATAAGATTATTATACATCCTATGATACCCAATGCAGTAATAATGCCTGCCAACCAGTACAATTCTTCTGGAAGCAATATAAAAGACGCTACAATAACTACCGGTATAAGCAATGTCAGGATCAGCATCCCAAATCCACTCGCCACCATCCCGCCAAAAGGAATCTCTTTGTTTTCGTTCATACTATCAATATTTATAGGTTAACATAGTCACAAAATACTTTTTCAATAATCTTTGACAATGATATTATTTTAATATCATTATAATGCAAAATTATATAATAAATCATAAGAATCCAAATTTTTTTATAAAAAAACTTTATTGAAGTTGTAAACAACTGTTTTTTTTAACTAATTTTGTAATCAGAATCAAAAAGTATGGCACAGGTAAAAAATATAATATTCGATTTCGACGGTACACTCGTTGACACTGCACCTCTGATTATAAAGACTATGCAGGCTACAATGCGTGTGATGAATCTTCCTGTAAGGGACAATGAACAATGCCGGTCAGTGATAGGATTGCGGCTTGAAGATATTCCGGATCTCCTTTGGCCCGCCATATTGGCATAGGAGATGAATTCTCAAAAACATACCGAAGCATTTTTGACGAACTCAAGCATCCACTCAACGTAGTATGCTATCCGAAAGTGACTCGAACCCTCAGGCAATTGCTTGGCGAGGGTTATGGAATGGCAGTGGCGAGCAGCCGAAATCATAAGTCCCTCAATGAATATCTGAGGCTTTTCGGTATTTCTGACTGCTTCTCTACCGTAATAGGTGGAGACGACATTGATAAAGGCAAACCTGCCCCTGATACAATTCTCAAGATTATGACGATAGAGGGATGGAACCCAGAGGAAACAATGGTAGTAGGTGATTCTGAATTCGATATAATTATGGGCAAAGAGGCTGGAGTTCTAACTTGTGCAGTGACATATGGCAATGGCTCCATCAAAGAATTGAAAAGCACACATCCTGATTTTTTGATTCCAAGCTTTGTTGATCTTCTGACCATACTAAAATAAAGTTTTATTTATCTGACTCTTCAAGCCATATCACCGTGCGGTTTCGAACTTCAAGTGTGCGGTATCGCACATACCAAGCATAGCAACATCCTACATATATATCTATATATCACTACTTTATACACTTTGGCACGATGTTTGCTTAAATTATAGGCAAAAATCGTAGTATGACTAAAATATATAAGATCATCATCTTTGATGCAGTAATATTTTTGCTATTGACTACCTCTTTGCATTCATACGCTGAAGAGGCAGAGCAACGGAGTATAACCCTTCAAGAGGTTATAAGTTTGGCTCAGGAGAACTCACCTTCTGCCCAAAGCGCAAAGCACGCATTTCTCGCGGCTGAATGGCAGTACAAGTACTATAAGGCAAATTATCTTCCATCTGTCACATTAACCTCCTCACCTTTTCTGAACAGGGAAATCAATAAGATTACCCTAAATGACGGCACAAGCGCATTCGTGAAACAAAATCAAATCAATGCCGACCTTGCATTGACAATGAATCAGAATATTCCATTCACCGGAGGGTCCATATTCGTCAAGTCATCACTTTCACGTATAGATGAACTGGAACGAAAGAAAACTTCCTTTAGTTCATATCCAATTACAATTGGATATCGACAAAATCTTTTTGGATATAATTCCTTGAAATGGGATCGGAAGATAGAACCATTGAGATATCAGGAAGCTAAGAAAAACTACGACGAAGCAATGGAGCTGGTAGCAGCAAATGCCTGTCGATATTTCTTCTCTTTGGTGGAGGCTCAAACTAATCTTGAGATGGCACGCCTGAATTTTGCCTCAGCCGATACTCTCTTCCAAATGGCGCAGGGAAGATACAAGATAGGCATAATTAATGAGAACGATATGCTCCAGCTTGAAATCAACCGCCTCAACGAGGAGACTGCTTGTATGGATGCGGAAGTGCAAGTAGAAGAGCAAACCCAATCTCTTGCATCTTATCTCGGACTTGAAAATATGTCAGATATAACTCTCAAGTTGCCCGATAGAGTCCCGGAAATAACAATCTTCCTACCAATGGCCGAAGAGATGGCCATGCGCAATGCATCTCAACCGGATTATTATCGTAGACTTAAACTTGAAGGCGACAATCGTGTGGCTCAGGCGAAAGGAAACACCGGTCTGCGAGCGGATATATATCTACAATTTGGTCTGTCACAAACTGCAGATCATTTCGATTCAACCTTCAACCATCCATTACATCAGGAATATGCCAGCATTTCCCTATCGCTTCCTCTGCTCGATTGGGGACGCGGTAAGGGTCAAGTCAAAGTGGCAAAATCTCAGAGGGACCTAATTTATACTGAAGCAGACCAAGGGATGAGTGATTTCATGCAAAATGTCAGGAAGATTGTCACGCAATTCAATCTACAACCCAAAAAAGTTGACGTGGCTTTCCGCACCAACCGACTTGCATCCCACAGATATGAAATAGCACGCCGGCTTTATATAGCAGGACGCAACACAATCCTCGACCTCAACACCGCCCTATCAGAGAAAGACTCCGCCACAAGAGCCTACATCTCTTCAATAAGGACCTACTGGACTCTCTATTACACTATCCGATCACTCATCGGCAGTGAGCTATTCAATGATAAATTATTATAAATCTTATATATCTTATAAATCTTATAAGACTTATAAATCTTATAAAGAAAATAATCCCTCTGAATTATGGACATTAAACTAAAAAAAAAGCCCTGGTATTGGCGCTACAGATACTATATTATAGCCGGAACAGCGATTATTGGGCTCCTGATATATGGACTGATACTTGGTCTTGGACCCAAACATCTGCGAATAGACGAGGAGGCTATCACTATAGCGCCTGTCAAGGAAGAAAAATTTCTTGAATATGTCGATGTAGAAGGAATCGTGCAACCAATCCTGACAGTCAAAGTCAATGCACTTGAGTCAGGTTTTGTCGACCGAATAGTCGCTGAAGATGGAGCCATGCTTGAAGCAGGAGACACCATCCTCATATTGAAGAATCCGGATCTTATACGCTCTATCCATGATGAGGAAGATGAATGGCAACATCAGCAGCGTCAGTATCGTGAGCAGGAAATAGAAATGGAGCAGAAATCAATTACCCTTCAGCAGCAGGCTCTCGACGCTAATTATGAGATGAACAACCTCGACAACAAGCGTCGTATCGCCCAAGAGGAATACGAAATGGGAATGAAGAGCAAAGCAGAAATGGACCTTGCTGAAAGTGAATATGACTATCGTAAAAAGAAAACCTCCCTTCAGTTGAAAAGCTTGAGTCATGATTCAGCTGTAACAGCTGTCAGACGTGAATTGCTTGCCGGCGATATGGACAGAGCACTCACGAAAAGAGACCGTGCAGCAAAAAGAAGTGAAAACCTGATAGTCCGTGCTCCGGTGTCCGGACAACTAAGTTTCCTTACAGTCACTCCCGGCCAACAGGTACAAAGCGGGATGAGCATTGGAGAATTGAAGGTGTTGAGCGATTACAAGCTCCATGTTTCACTCAACGAGTATTATGTAGAGAGAATTACCCCGGGACTTCCTGCAAAAATTGTATTGCAGTCAAAGCAATATCCACTGAAGGTGAGCCGGGTGGTTCCTGAAATTAAAGACCGAAGTTTCGAGTCGGATCTCGTCTTCACAGGCGACCGACCCTCCAGTCTTCGCGTCGGAAAGAGTTTCCGGGCTCAGATTGAATTAGGAATGCCTGAGACGGCCGTTGTTATACAAAGAGGAGACTTCTTCAGCCACACCAACGGTAAATGGATTTATAAGCTCAGTTCCAATGGATCAAAAGCTGTAAAGACCGAAATTGAGTTAGGCAGACAGAATCCCCAGCAGTTTGAAGTAATCTCCGGCCTCCAACCAGGCGACCAAGTCATCGTCAACGGCTACGACAAGCTCGACGACTCAGAAGAAATACTCATACAATAATTGAGACTTGCTTTAGCTTGGGCGAAGCCAATTGAGATTAGAGAATTGAGAATGGCGATTTTGAATTTTGAATAATTATGAGACTGACATTATCAATCCTCAGTAGTAAAATCAGGTCGGAGACCTGATGATCATGCCGAAACCCCAGGCTTCAGCCTGTGAACATAGACAAAAGCACAGTAGCCTCGGAGAGGCGATTTATGGCAACAACATTTAAACTATAATAACAATGATACAGTTAACCGACATTAAGAAAGTATTCCGTACGGAAGAAGTCGAGACATGGGCTCTCGACAACGTTAGTTTGAAAGTAAACGAAGGCGAATTTGTGGCTATCATGGGCCCTTCAGGTTGTGGCAAGTCCACACTGCTGAATATACTCGGCCTTCTCGACACGCCGACCGACGGCACCTATCTCCTCAACGGAGTAGACGTCAGCAAAATGAAAGAGACCGATCGCATCAACGTCCGCAAAGGCGTCATAGGCTTCGTCTTCCAGAGTTTCAACCTTATCGATGAACTCACAGTGGAAGAGAACATCGAGCTGCCGCTCCTTTATATGGGCATTCCAAAAAAGGAAAGGAAGAAACGAGTTCAAGAAGTGATGGAGCGCATGAATATCTCGCATCGCAACAAGCATTTCCCGGCTCAATTGTCGGGCGGACAGCAGCAACGTGTGGCTATAGCACGTGCAGTAATCGCCAATCCAAAGATAATCCTTGCCGACGAACCTACAGGTAATCTCGACTCAAAGAATGGAGAAGAAGTGATGCAGCTCCTATCAGAACTCCATAAAGAAGGCACCACCATCGTAATGGTAACCCACTCCCAGCACGATGCCGGCTACGCCAACCGCACCGTAAAACTCTTCGACGGCCACATCGTCTCCCAAGTCCGAATGTAAATTCCATTTTCGCAAGCGAAAATGGAGGGTTATAACCCCATAACCCTTTAAGTTGAGTTTACGAAATTTAAAATATAAATTATGATTCTCCATTATATCCAGATTTCCCTACGGAATCTCCGCAAATACAAGACCCAGACCGCAATCAGCATATCAGCGATGGCTGTCAGCCTCACGTTGATGGTAGTGGTGGCATCGTTCGTCCTTTCTATAAAGCCTGCACCCTTGCTGAATCAACCTTATGCCGACCAAGTGGAGCGACTTACTTTTGAAAGGAATCACAGAACCTATTTCATCGCTACTAAAGAAGACTGGTCTTTGATTGCCGGAAATCAATTAAAGAATGCTGAAGAGATTCATTTCCTTGGAACAAGTGGCAATGCCGTAATGGTAACGTCAAATTCCGGGAATAAAGATGAGCGTTCACTCGTCACCTATGTGCGCATGGCAGATAAGGAATATCTGCAATTCCAAGGTATGAAATCTGCATATTCTGGAAAGAAAATCGAATCAATTGCAAGCGATGGGATTGTAATCAATGAGAAGTTGGCAAGGAAGTTGTATGGGAAGAATAATCCTATTGGACAATCATTGAATGTTCATTTTTATTATTGGGATGGTAATTATGAGGAGTTTGACATGAATTGGGTCATTAGAGACGTTATGGAGAATCCATCACCCGGTAACGTATTCATTGATTGTAGCGATTATCTTTGGATATCAGACGAGCATTTGCCGATATCTCATCATATGTATTGTTATTTAGTATTGAAAGAAGGATCTTCCCGTGAGGCTCTTGCCAATGAACTGAAGGAAATGTTCCCTAATGAAAGTGTATCATTGCAAAATGTCAAGGAGAACTATACCGATGATGCGACTTTGATGATTCAAAAAAGTATAATATTGTTCCTTTTTCTGTTTGTATTGGTATCTTTTTTCAACTTTCTCAGGCAAGAGTTACAACTATTCCGTCTGCGGGAGAGGGAGGTTGCCCTTCGAACCTGTGTCGGCAGCCAAGCCTCTTCTCTGTTCACTCTCTTTTCAACAGAGATAATGATAGTGTTAGGTTTCACTCTGATCTTGTCATTAACCCTCACTTATTTGCTTATTGGTTTTTTAACCTCAAGCTACACAGATTTATTTGAATTGGAAAATTACTCATTTGCGGGAGCAATTCCTCTAACACTGATCGCTGTCGGCATTCTTATTGTAATAAGCTTCATAGCTGTAGCATTGACAGTGAGAAGAATACGACGCGACCAGACGGGGCTCGCTCTAAGAATGAAACCTCTTCCCAAGCACAGGCTACGCAATGTTGGACTCACTGTGCAAATGACAGTATGCATATTGTTTGCTTGGGTCTCGGTTATGTTTTTCATGTCGGTCGGTAGTATCAAGGATTATTATGGCCTCCCCTCGGATGTGGATAAGTATAAAAATTGCATACTCGTGAGTTTCAATGACATATCTATAGATAAGAAAAAAGAAATCTATGATAAGATAGAATCTGTTGAAAGTGTGGAAAAGGTTTATAAGTTTGTCGATTTGTACACAAGTTATGTTGTGGATGACGAACAAAACAAATACTTCCCATATTATGAGATTCATCAAGACGGTAATGATGCAATTGATTATTATAATTTGAAAATCAAAGATATCCAAGCTAATGTGGATCCTGATAGATATGTGTATATCACTGAGGAATTTAAACAGGAGCTGATTGATAACGATCTTTGGAATGGCCGGACTGTGAATCTTTCACATATTGGAGAATTTGAAGTGAAAGGGTTAATTGAGACAATCCCGTTTAAAGAGGCCAATAAGAGGAATGGTGTGATTGTCTATGCCCAAAATCCCATTTACGATGAATTGATATTAGACCGGGTTGTATTGCCTAAAACAGGAAAGGGAAACGATACATATAATGCCATTAATGATATATTCAGGGAGGTTCTTCCTTCACGAATCGACATCACTGCAAAAAGTTTCTATAAAAGTGTCGCCGGAAATTATGACGTGATGAATACGATAATTTCCATAATCTATGTTCTGTCTGCCATAAGTCTTGTCACCACTATGGCCGGAGTTTATGCCAGTGTTTCGCTTGATACCCGTAGAAGAAAGAAAGAGATGGCTTTAAGGAAGCTTAATGGAGCCGAACAAAATGTAATTGCGATGATATTTTTACGGACATATGTTTGGATTATCGTAGTGGCTGTCCTTGTATCTCTACCGTTATGTCTTATGGTTGTCGATGAGTTGCTCAAAGAATTCTTCCTTGGGCTGAATTCTGGAAATGTAGTGATAGCCTATATAATGGCTTTACTGATCGTCATAGCTATCACCGCCGGCACCATAGCCTGGAAAATCCGTGACATCATGCACGCCGACCCCATCGAATACCTCAAAGAATAATTATGATACTACATTATATTCAAATTTCCCTGCGAAATCTCCGCAAATACAAGACTCAGACCGCCATCAGCATCTGCGCTATGGCTGTCAGCCTCACGTTGATGGCAATAGTCTCATCAATCCTGATGTCGGTAAAGCCAATCTCCCTTTTA
>CAYSMP010000102.1:0-14210 GCA_964432215.1 uncultured Sangeribacter sp. | reverse complement strand
GGGCTTAGGTTTCGAAGACTGGTTGACCAACCCTGACTTCAACACAGCTGATGCTCGTGACCGTCACAAACAGGAGATCTATCAGAGAATCGGTGCTTGGACAGCCGACAAGACCAAATATGAGGTAACTGAGATCCTTTCTAAGTACGGTGTTCCTGTTGGTCCTGTATTGTCGACTAAGGAAATCATGACCGACGAGAGCCTCTACGATGGCAACACACTCGTCCGTATCAACCAGGGTGGTGAAATCGGTGAATTCGTCACTGTAGGTGTACCTTTCACTATGAGTAACTATCAGCCTACCTATGGACCTTGTCCTACTCTTGGTGGCAACACTGAGGAGATCCTTGACTCCCTCGGCTACACAGCAGAGCAGCAGGCTGCCATGAAGGCAAACGGAACAACCGCTCCTATGCCTAAACCGGCAGAAGCTCCGGCAAAATAATGAAAACCACTTTATCGATCAGGTCCTTAAGGGGTTGTCCTTAAGGACCTGAGTTTTAAAAACAAAAAGATTAATCTTGATTGAACAAGATATATAAGATTAATCTCAAAAATCAAGTAAAAACTAAACCACTATATAATCAAAAATCTAAGTATTATGGAAAATACAGCAAAATCGGCCGAGACCACAGCTCCAAAGTTTCCTGAGCAGGTGACCGGCATGTACATACTCGCAGAAAGCCTCAAACGTCTTGGACTTATGGACGTCTATGGTCTTGTCGGCATTCCGGTCACCGAAGCAGCATATGCAATGCAGAAGATCGGCATCAACTATTATGGTTTCCGTTTCGAGCAGCAGGCCGGTATGGCAGCCGCAACTCATGGTTACCTTACAAAGCAGCCGGGTGTGCTCTTGACAGTGTCTTCACTCGGATTCCTCAATGGTCTTACAGCTACTACTAATGCAACTGTCAATTGCTATCCTATGATTCAGATCTCCGGTGCATCAGATCCGACCATGGTTGACATGGACATGGGCACATATGAGCAGCTTGATCAGCTTAATACAGCCCGTCCCCTCGTGAAGGCAGCATTCCGTTGCTCACATGCCAAGGATATTCCTTCAGCAGTGGCCCGCGCTTACCGCGCAGCAGTAAGCGGCCGTCCTGGTGGCGTATATATCGACATGACTACTCCGGCACTTGGCGAAATCATGGATGCTTCAGAAGCTGAGAAGCTCTTCTATACTCCGGTTGACGTAGCATCTCCTGTAGCTCCTACACAGAGTGCTGTTGACCGTGCCGTTGAAATCCTTACCTCCGCTAAGCGTCCGGCAATCCTTCTTGGTAAAGGCGCTGCTTATGCACAGGTTGACGACAAGATCAAGGAACTCATCGAGACCTATAAGATTCCTTACCTTTCAATGTCAATGGCAAAGGGTCTTATGCCTGACAATGGCGAGTTGAGCGCATTGAGCTGCCGATCTACAATCATGGAGAAGTCAGACGTAGTGATGGTGATCGGTGCCCGTATCAACTGGATGCTTTCATTTGGCCATGGCAAGTGGAATCCTGAAATGAAATTTATCCAGCTTGACGTAGAACCTGAGGAAATCGACCGCAACGTGCCTATCGCTGCTCCTGTAGTAGGCGACATGGGCGAATCTCTCGACATGATTCTTGCTGCTATGAAAGGAAAGACAATGCAGGCTGATCCTCAGTGGCTCGCATCGCTTCAGGCAGAGTCAAAGGTAAAGAACGCCAAGTTTGCTACCCGTCTCGCTGATGCTTCCAAGCTCATGCCGATGACACACTGGACAGCACTTTCAGTAGTGAAACCGGTACTTGAATCCAACCCTGATGTAATTCTGATCAACGAGGGTGCCAATACGCTAGACGATACACGTGACTCAGTAGATATGTTCTTGCCTCGCCATCGTGTAGACTGCGCTACATGGTCAATCATGGGTATGGGTATGGGATCTGCTATTGGTGCAGCAGTTGCTACCGGCAAGAAAGTGGTTGCTGTGGAAGGTGACTCAGCCTTCGGTTTCTCCGGAATGGATTTTGCTACCATCTGCCGCTACAAACTCCCTGTCACAGTAGTGATCTTCAACAACGGTGGTATCTACAACGGTATCGGCGTGAATCCTTCAGGCGGTGATGCTCCCGCACCTACTACCCTTGATATCAATGCCAAGTATAACCTTATCGGTGAGGCATTTGGCGCCAATAACTACCGTGTCAACAATCCTGCCGACCTGAAGAAGGCTCTTGAAGAGGCCATCGCTTCCGGCAAACCATGTCTGATCGATGTTCAGCTTGCTGACAATTCCGGTTCTGAAAGCGGACACATCGGATATTTGAATCCTGCTCCGCTGATCGACTACACAGTGTAATAGAAAATAGAACATGAGCCGGTTGCCTTTAGGGGTAATTGCCCAAAAGGCAACCGGATTTTTTATTAAAAATTATTATTATGAACCTTATAAATTAATTCTACTATGGATATATCGCACGTCATACTATACGCCATTGTGCCGATTATAGTGGTAATGTTGGCCGGTTTTATTGCCGGCAAGAAAGGAGCGTTTTCAGGAGAAGACGCCAAGAAATTCAACAAGGTTGTGCTTGACTTCGCATTGCCGGCAGCCCTGTTCGTTTCAATTGTACAAGCGTCACGCGCTGATCTTGTCAAAGATATCAAGCTGACAATCGTCTCGACGATAGGTATCATGGCCTGTTTCATGATAGTCTACTTCGTATTTAAATATTGTTTCAAGAAGAATACCGGCGCTGATGCCGCCGTCTCAGCCCTTATCAGTGGATCTCCGACAATCGGATTCCTTGGTTTTGCGGTGCTGGAGCCTATCTTCGGAACATCTCCTTCCGTAGCGCTCGTAGTTGCCATCGTAGGTATCGTAGTTAATGCAATCGGTATTCCTGTAGGTCTTTCTTTGATGAATGCATCATTGGAAAAGCAAAATCCCGGCTCCACGAAAAAGGAAAGCGCTTGGAAGCCAGTGCTCCACGCACTTGAGCAGCCTGTAGCATGGGCTCCTATCTTGGCAGTTATTTGGGTAGTAGTTGGAATTCCATGGCCTAAGGAACTCAGTCCTTCTTTCGACCTTATCGCTAAGGCAAACGCTTCAATGGCAGTGTTCTCAGCAGGTATTACCCTTTCAGCCATCAAGATTCAGATCAACTGGCAGGCAGTGCTTGGCTCTATCATGAAGATGATCATGATGCCTGCAGTGGTATTGATCCTTGGTCTTCTCTTCAAGATGGATCCCCTCAACCTTAAGATGCTTGTTGTGGCAGCAGCTCTTCCGCCGGCCTTCTCAGGTATCATCATCGCCGACGAGTATGACACTTATGTTGCGACCGGTACTTCATCTCTGACTCTGTCAGTGATTCTCTTCATCGGTTTCTGCCCGCTCTGGATATGGCTTACTAATTTGGCTATCGGAGCATTCTGATAAATACAGCATTTGGACATAAAGATAAAAAAGCTAAGTAGCTCGCAAAAATTAATGATATGATAACTGCGAGATAATCTTGAGTCAGCTTGGCTGCGGAGCGAAGGAGCTTAGCGAGCTAAGCGACTGAACGACAATGCCAAGATGGCCAAGATTAGCCACAGTTATCATATCAAGACTCTTACAGTTGTTTTGTTAATATATGTCGTTTAATTTTTGTGAGCTACTTATATTAATACTATCGTTTGAAGGCCTGTTCTGCAAAGAGCAGGCCTTTTTACTTATTTTATGTTAAAACATCATACGTAACTCAATTTTTTTTTGTAAATTTGTCGCCTATTATGCGACGATTTTTCTTAATACTGCTTGCACTGTCGTTTCTCGCACTTGTGCTGGCTCAGCCTTCAATGCGCCAGACCGCGAGAATCATGACTGTATCCGCCCCGCAATCAGACGGAGCGGACGAACCGCAGTTGCCGGAAATTCTCGCCACCAATCTGCCGGAAGGAGACACGCTGATTGGCATCAAACCTCTTGACATTGATTCCCTTGGCATTCCGGCCGACAGCCTGCTGCAAGGAGATGTCATCACTGACACTATATCACAGACACTGACCAAGCTGACAGTTGCCGATAATGACTCGACACTCACTGCGGATGCCGCCACGGTGGAAATCGAAGATACAGACTCCATAGAAAATGACCGTACAGGAATGACTCGTATCAACCGGGAGAAAGTAGACATAGACAATAATGTCACATTCTCGGCCAAAGATTCCGTAATTCTTTTAGGCAACAAGCTCGCCTTCCTATACGGGAGTGGAGAAGTGGAATACGGCAGCTTCAAGCTCAACGCTGACGAAATCAAGATGGTCATGGACTCTACTACTGTCTATGCCAACGGTAGGGTTGACAGTGTAGGGGAACTGCAGGGTAAACCTGTGTTTCAAGATGGTGGAGACACGTATGAATCGAAGACCATGTCGTATAACTTCAAGAATCAACGTGGCTTCATCACTGATATTGTCACCGAACAAGGAGAGGGTTTTCTGACCGGTGGACGTGCCAAAAAGATGGCAGACGGCAGTTTTTTCGCTGAAAGCGCGCGTTATACCACCTGTGACGAGCATGATCACCCTCATTTCTACATCCAGATGACCAAAGGAAAGATGCGTCCGGGTAAGGATGTAGTGGCTGGGGCAGCCTATATGGTGGTGGCCGACGTGCCGCTGCCACTTGCGTTGCCGTTCGGATATTTCCCTTTCAGTAAGGAATATTCCTCTGGTATCATATTTCCGACTTTTGGCGATGACTACAACCGTGGCTTTTATGCAAGAAACGGTGGCTACTACTTTGCATTCAGTGACTATGTTGACCTTGCTCTGACTGGAGAAATCTACACCAAGGGATCATGGGGATTGAGCGGCCGCTCATCCTACAGGAAGCGCTACAAATATAATGGCTCGTTCAATATCTCTTATCTCACTACCGTGTATGGCGATAAGGGATTGCCCGACTATTCGAAACAGAACAACTTCCAAGTGGTATGGAGCCATTCGATGGATACGAAGTCAAACCCCAACATGTCGTTTTCAGCTTCGGTCAATTTCTCTACTTCCGGCTATACTCGCAACGACCTTAACTCCTACTACAACAACTCTTTTACTGAGAATACGAAGTCAAGTACGGTCAATATGACATATCGTTTTCCGGGCACAAAGTGGGCAGCCAGCGCGAGCATGAATATCAGCCAGCGTACGCAAGACTCAACCCTTGCTGTGAGTTTCCCCAACTTGAACGTCACTTTGGGACAGGTTGCCCCTTTCAAAAGAAAGAAAGCTGTAGGAGCAGAAAAATGGTATGAAAAGATTAAACTCAGTTATAGCGGACAGTTCCAAAACTCCTTGACCTCAAAGCAGAATGTCTTCTTCAAAAAAAGTCTGATCAAGGACTGGAAAAACGGCCTTCGGCATTCAGTGCCGGTATCGGCCACTTTCTCTGTGCTCAAATACATCAACGTCTCTCCGTCGCTGTCGATGACCGACCGAATGTATACCTCCAAGATCAAAAGGGATTGGGATCCTAACAAATCGGCTGAAGTGCTCGATACGTGCTATGGCTTCTACAATCTCTTCGACTTTTCCGCATCACTTTCAGCCGACACGAAGATATATGGATTTTTCAAACCCATGAAGTTTCTTGGTGACAAAGTGCAGATGATCCGCCACGTGATGACTCCAAGCATATCTTATAGCTACACTCCTGACTTCAGTGCTCCTATGTGGGGAGTCTATGGGCAGTATTCATACGTCAACAACGCAGGCACTCCGATCACAAAGAAATACAATTACTTCTCGCATGGCGTATTCGGCAGTCCCGGCTCGGGCATGTCGAGTGCTGTCTCCCTCTCGCTTTCCAACAATCTGGAGATGAAAGTGAAGAGCGACCAAGACTCCACCGGAGTGAAGAAAATTTCGCTGATTGAGAACCTATCGCTCAGCCAGAGCTATAATTTCGCTGCCGACTCAATGAATTGGAGCAACCTGAATACCTCAATTCTCCTACGTCTTACTAAGAGTTTCAATCTCAACCTCAGTGCGACATGGGACCCTTACACATATGCGCTTAACTCAAGCGGACAGCCGGTAAAAGTCAACAAAACGCGCCTGCAGGCACATAAGGGATGGGTGAAATTGACCTCGACCGGAACATCGTTTAGCTACACCTTAAACAACAGCACTTTCAAGAAAAAGAAGGACAACAAAGCTAACAACCGCAACAACCGCAACCGAGGGAATGATGACGATGATGAATATGAAGACGAAGACGAACAGAGCCTGGCCGACATAGCGCCTACCAGAAAGAAGAGGGGAGGCGATAATGATGACCAGAAGAACGACGCCGACGGTTATACACCGTGGGATTGTCCGTGGAGTCTTACATTCAACTATTCGGTCAACTATGGATTGGGAGATTTCAACTACAAGAAAATGGATTTTAATGGAAGGTTTACGCAGAACCTGTCTATATCCGGAAACATAAGGCCTACGAAGAATTGGAACTTTTCGATGTCGTGCAGCTACGACTTCCAAGCGAAGAAAATTGCATACATGAACTGCAATATCTCACGCGATATGCACTGCTTTACGATGTCGTGCTCTATCATACCTGTAGGAGTGTATAAGAGTTTCAATTTCAACGTAGCAGTGAAGTCGTCGCTGCTGAGTGACCTTAAATACGACAAGCAGTCGTCGCGCCTAAATGGCATCAATTGGTAGGGTGATTTTGTAGGATGCTGACGATTTTATTTGGAATATTGCGAAAAGTTTATTAACTTTGTAAAGATTTAACCGATCATGGCCCGACCACTTCATGGAGTAATCACAGAGCTGAGAGAAAAAATAGAGCAGCTCGCCAAGCAAAGAGACGAGGCGATAGCGGCTCAAGACGCTCTGACTCAGGAGGCGGAAGAATTGAGGCAGGAACTGGAAGAATGCCGCGAGCAGCTTAGTGAAGCGAGAATGGAAGTTGATTTTCTGACCGTTTCCCATCGACTTGCGGACTCTCCCGCTAACTTAATCTCTGCGCGGCGGAGGCTACAGCGGTTGATCGCTAAAATAGACAGATGCGTCTCTCTCCTCAAGGAAGACGCAGACATCAGCTGATGAAATCTAAAGAGACAAAAATCAATATAGAAGTCAATATCTACGGTACTCGTTTTTCGGTGGTAGTCCCTTTCTCAGGGCAGGATGCCGTAAGAGCCACAGAGGCCCAGATGAAGGCTTACCTAAAAAAACTGAGGGAAACGCATTCCAAGAAGAGTATTTCGGAATGTATGGCGATGATGGCGTATCACTATGCGTCGAATTTCTTCGCCTTAAATGCTCAGCGTGAGGCCGACTCGGCCGAGGCTGAGGATCTTCTCAGGGATGCCGCAAGGTTATGCGGCGAGGATGTCACGGAAAATCCTGACACCGGCCATGAAGAATTCGGAGAGTTTTGATCCGACGGTCGCCTCTATCTCAATTACGATCAAGCAGCAAGATGACATGCAGACTCCTTCCCCCAAGCCCGGTGGAAGCCTTTTGGCGTATCCGTCCGGATCAACAAATAGAACAAGCGACTTTTAACAACATATATAGAAACATTTATTTTTTTATACAGACATGACGACAGCAATTTGGATCATCATAGCCGTTGCGGCTGCAGCAGCAGGATACGCTCTGGCCTCCGCAATGAGCAGGAAGAACGCAAGCAGCAGGGCTCATTTGATTCTGGAGGAGGCTCGCAAGGATGCTGAAGTGATAAAAGACAAGAAGATCATCGAAGCAAAGGAGCAGGAAGTAAAGATACTTGCCGACGCTGAACGCAACGCTAACTCAAAAATTCAGAAGGCACAGGCCTCGGAAGCGCGTGCCAAACAGAGAGAGATGCAGCTCAACCAGCAGCAGAACGAGCTCAACCGGCGAAAGAAAGAGCTTGACTCTCAGAAGCAGAGCCTGGAGACAAGAATGAATAATGCAGAAAACCTTGAGCGCACATTGGAGGCGAGAAAAGGTGAAGTGGAACATCTCTACCGCCAAGCTCAGGAGCAGCTTGAGCACATATCCGGTCTTTCGGCAGATGAAGCAAGGGATCGACTGATAGAAAGCCTTAAGGATGAGGCCAGAACCGCGGCACAGGGCTACATCAACGATATTATGGATGAAGCTAAGCTGACTGCAAATAAGGAGGCTAAGAAGATTGTCATCCAGTCGATCCAGCGTGTGGCTACGGAGGCTGCAGTGGAAAACTCTGTCACTGTATTCCATATCGAGAATGATGAAATAAAAGGGCGTATTATCGGTCGAGAAGGTCGAAACATACGCGCCCTTGAAGCAGCAACAGGCATTGAGATTATCGTAGACGACACTCCCGAGGCAATAGTACTTTCCGGTTTCGACCCTGTGCGTCGCGAAATAGCGCGTCTCGCTCTTCACCAGCTCGTGCTTGACGGGCGTATACACCCCGCCCGCATCGAGGAAGTGGTGGCAAAGGTAAGGAAGCAGATTGAAGAGGAGATCAACGAGACCGGTAAGCGTACTTGCATCGACCTTGGTATTCACGGACTCCATCCTGAACTTATCAGAATGGTGGGCAAGATGAAATACCGTTCATCATATGGCCAGAACCTACTGCAGCATGCCCGTGAGACAGCCAATCTATGCGCTATTATGGCCGCTGAGCTTGGGCTCAACCCAAAGAAGGCACGACGTGCCGGGCTTCTCCACGATATTGGCAAGGTGCCCGACGATGATCCCGAAATCCCGCATGCTATTTTCGGCATGAAGCTTGCTGAAAAGTTTAAGGAAAAACCGGATATCTGCAACTCCATCGGTGCACACCATGACGAAGTGGAAATGACATCCTTGCTTTCACCCATCGTGCAGGTTTGCGACGCGATCTCAGGTGCTCGCCCGGGTGCACGGCGTGAGATTGTAGAAGCCTACATCAAGCGACTTAACGACCTCGAGCAGCTTGCTCTCTCATATCCGGGAGTCATAAAGACCTATGCTATCCAGGCGGGTCGAGAGCTGCGTGTGATTGTTGGTGCAGATAAGATATCCGACCAGGAGATCGACAGTCTCTCGGCCAACATTGCAAAGAAAATTCAGGACGAACTTACATATCCGGGCCAGGTGAAAATCACCGTCATCCGCGAGACACGCGCCGTGGCCTACGCCAAATAATAAGGAGGCGAGCCTATGGATGAAAAAGAAATGAAACCGCTGCCCGACTGCACCGAATGTGCCGGATGCTACAGTTCCGGATGCGACAGTGGAGGATGTGCTGCCTGCGACAATGGCGAATCCTCCGGAGGATGCGGAGAGGGATGCGGAGGTGCCCATAAAGTAATGGGATGGCGCCGCGAACCTCGTGGCAAACTCTACGCTACAAACTGGCTTGACGATATATCGACGGATGCGGATTTCCCTGCAGTGCAAGTGCAGTTTAAAAACACCCGTGCCGGCTTTTATGTGAATCCTTCCAAAATCAGTCTGGCGATTGGCGACACCGTGGCAGTTGAAGCAGCCAACGGACATGACATCGGACAAGTGACGATGGTAGGACCTCTTGTCAGGATGCAGATGGTCAAGGCCAAGCTCGATCCTGATAATCTCGATGAGCTGAAGAAAGTATTCAGAAAGGCACGTCCCTCCGATCTTGAACGATTCAACGAGGCAAGGAGTAAGGAACATAGCACCATGATACGTTCGCGTGCTATTGCCGAGGAGTTAGGCCTCAACATGAAGATTGGCGATGTGGAGTATCAGGGCGATGGCGGAAAGGCCATATTCTACTATATAGCCGACGAGAGAGTTGACTTCAGAAAACTGATACGCATTCTTGCTGAGGAATTCAAGGTAAGGATAGAGATGAAGCAGATAGGTGCGCGGCAAGAGACCGGGCGTATCGGCGGCATCGGTCCTTGCGGTCGTCCCCTCTGCTGCTCCAGCTGGATGACTCACTTTGTGAGTGTGGGCACCGGGGCAGCAAGGATGCAAGACCTCTCGATGAATCCGCAGAAACTCGCCGGACAGTGCGCTAAGCTGAAGTGCTGCCTTAATTTCGAGATCGATGCCTATGCCGAGGCTACCAAACAGCTGCCTCAGAAGGATGTGGTGCTCCAGACCAAAGATGCCGATTTCTTCCTTTTCAAGACTGACATTCTCACCCGGACTTTGACATACAGTACCGACAAAAGGATGGGCGCTAACCTGACAGTCATTCCTGCCTCAAGAGCTTTTGAGATTATAGCACTGAATAAGCAGGGTATAAAGCCTGACCGACTGGCAGATGATTCTGATGAGCCGGAGGCAAAAAGGGAGTATATCGACCTTACGGATCAGGACGCTCTGACGCGCTTTGACAAGGCTAAGAAAAAGAAGTCGAAGCATAAGGGAAGCCAACAGCCCGGTAAAAACTCCGTAAAGAAGGAGCCTCAGCAGGAACAGGCAAAAAATGGCAATGTCCAGGATACTGCCAACCAGAATCAAGACAGAAATCCTGAGGGAGCCCAACGGAAGACCGGCGTGCAGAGAAAGCAGAAACGCCAGCAGCGCAATAAGGATCAGAAGACAAGCAATACGAACACAGATACACATGACGCCAAGAATTCTTAAGGATAAACTGACAAATCCTATTTTCCGCACCATCGGCGAGACTGCCGATATGCTGGGACTTGAGGTGTATGTGGTAGGAGGATTCGTAAGGGACATTTTTCTGGGAAGGCATTCAGCCGACCTGGATTTCGTAACTGTCGGGAGCGGCATATCGCTTGCTCGGGCGGTGGCAGAAAGGATAGGAAAAAAAGGACGCCTGACTGTATATGCCAATTATGGAACTGCGCAGATACGTCACCGCGACTTGGAACTGGAATTTGTAGGCGCACGAAAGGAAAGCTATACTCGAGACTCGAGGAATCCGATTGTTGAGGATGGGACGCTCGACGACGACCAGAAGCGCAGAGACTTCACTATCAACGCTATGGCGATATGCCTCAACAAAGGAAGATTCGGCGAGCTCGTAGATCCCTTCGACGGCCTTGCAGATCTTGATAAGAAGATTATACGCACTCCACTTGATCCCGACGTCACTTTCAGCGATGATCCCCTGAGGATGATGAGGGCCATCCGCTTCGCTACGCAACTTGAATTTGAGATTCTGCCTGAGACATTCGATGGAATAAAGCGCAATGCAGAGAGAATTGATATCATCACGAAAGAGCGGATCAACGATGAGCTTGGAAAGATAATGCGCTCTCAACACCCTTCCATAGGATTCAAGCTTCTTGACGAAAGCGGTCTGCTGGAAAGAATCATGCCTGAGGTGTATGCGCTCAAAGGCGTGGATTCAGTAGGTGGCCGGGCTCATAAGGACAATTTCCTGCATACGCTGAAGGTGGTAGACAATGTGGCGGAACGCTCCGACAACGAATGGCTTCGCTGGGCAGCGTTGCTGCACGATATAGCCAAGCCTGTCACCAAGAAATGGGACAATACTCTTGGCTGGACATTTCATAATCATAACTTCATCGGAGAGAGGATGGTGCCTCGGATCTTCCAGGCTATGAAGATGCCGCTCAATGAGAAGATGAAATATGTTCAGAAACTCGTCGGTCTGCACATGCGCCCTCAGCAGGTAGGTGAGGAAGGGGTGAGCGACTCCGGCGTGAGACGCCTCCTTACCGATGCCGGCGAGGATGTAGAAGACCTCATGATTCTTGCCGAGTCAGATCTGACATCGCGCAATCCTATCAAGGTGAAGTCTGCGCTTGATGGATTCATGGCTCTTCGGGAGCGAATGAAGGAGATAATAGCTGCCGACGACTATCGAAAATGGAAGAATCCCATCAACGGAAACGAGATTATGGAGCGGCTTGGCATTCCTCCATCGCAAGAAATATCGCGTCTTAAGCAGATGGTGAAAGACGCTATTCTTGACGGAGTGATTCCCAACGACCATGATGCAGCTTGGGACTATCTGGTGGAGCATAGGCATGATCCTGTAAAGCAAGATGGCAATGAATGAAGAAATTACGCGTGGTGGAAATACTAAAAGACTTGCTACAAACGTTATAAGTCAAGAGATATTCCATCGCTATAGAGAGAGTGAGATTCAAGACAACAATAGACATTTATTAAACTTACGAATATGTGTGGAATAGTAGGATATGTAGGTGATAGAAACGCTTACGAAATTCTGATAAAGGGACTTCACCGTCTGGAATACAGAGGCTATGACAGTGCGGGTGTGGCACTTGTCAGCCCGTCAGGAAAACTGAACGTCTATAAATCACGAGGAAAGGTTTCCAACCTCGAACACTACTGCAAGGATAAGGATACTGCCGGTGGCACAGGAATCGCCCATACCCGTTGGGCTACCCATGGCGAGCCCTCAGACAGAAACGCTCATCCTCATTATAGTGAAGATGAGGAAATCGCTTTGGTGCATAACGGCACGATAGAAAACTATAAGGTGCTTAAGGATGCCTTGATTGAAAATGGATGCAGTTTCCAATCGGAGACTGATACTGAGGTGCTGGTGCAACTGATAGAGTATATCAGAACTCACAACAACTGCTCGCTGCTTGACGCAGTCAAGGAAGCTCTCCGTCAGGTTGTAGGCGCATATGCGATTGCCGTAATTGAAAAAAACAATCCCGATACTATCATTGCAGCCCGCAAGAGCAGCCCGCTGGTAATCGGAATAGGGGAGGGGGAGATGTTTCTTGCCTCTGACGCAACTCCTATCGTAGAATATACGAAAGATGTAGTCTACGTAAAGGATGATGAGATTGCAATTGTGTCTAAGAACGAACCTCTGAAACTTATAAATCTCAACAACGAAGAGACAAGTGTCGACGTAAAGACTCTCGAGTTTTCGATTTCTCAGCTTGAAAAAGGTGGATACCCTCATTTCATGCTGAAGGAAATATTCGAACAGCCTACCACCTTGCGCGACTGTATAAGAGGTCGAGTGGTGGATGAAGGCAAAAACATTATTGTGAGCGGTGTGCTCGACAGCAAGGAAAAATTTCTCAATGCAAAGAGAATAATAATTGTAGCTTGCGGCACTTCCTGGCATGCTTCACTGATAGGTAAATATCTGATTCAAGATATGTGTCGGATTCCGGTAGAGGTAGAATATGCCAGCGAGTTCCGTTATAGCAACCCTGTGCTTGATGAGCGCGACGTCGTAATAGCCGTGTCTCAGAGCGGCGAGACTGCAGACACTCTGGCGGCTATCCAGATGGCTCATGATGCGGGTGCGTATGTCTATGGCATTAGCAATGTAGTGGGCAGTTCCATACCGCGCAATACAGACTCAGGAACCTATATCCATGTAGGTCCGGAAATTGGAGTGGCGTCTACAAAGGCATTTACCGGCCAGGTTATGGTCCTTACCTTGATTGCAATGGCTGTAGCCCGACTCAAAGGTACGATGCCTAAGGAAGACCTTGATAAAATCGGGGCGGAGATCCTTAATATTCCGGAATATGTCAAGCAGACATTGGAGCTTAACGATCAGATAGAGCGTCTGTCGCTTATTTTCACGTATGCCCACAACTTCTTGTATTTAGGACGCGGCTACAGCTATCCGGTAGCTCTTGAGGGCGCCTTGAAACTGAAGGAAATTTCTTATATCCATGCTGAGGGTTATCCTGCCGCTGAGATGAAGCATGGCCCGATTGCTCTTATCGACGCAGAGATGCCTACCGTGATCATTGCGCCCAACGATCATCTCTATGAGAAGATCGTCAACAATGTGCAACAGGTGAAGGCTCGACATGGAAGTGTAATAGCGATCGTCACAGAAGGCGACCAGGAGATCAAGAATATCGCTGACTATGTCATCGAAGTCCCTGCCGTACCTGAATGTCTGACTCCGATCATCACCAGCATCCCTCTTCAGCTTCTTTCCTACTATATCGCCATCAATAAGGGAAAGAATGTAGATATGCCCCGAAATCTTGCAAAATCAGTGACAGTAGAGTAAAATACTGTATTCTGTTGTTTATCATTGAAATGATATAAAAAATGAGAAAAAGAAAAGCGTGCCAAAGAAAAAAAATGCATCTTTGCGCGCTTTTTTTTGCAGAAAAATTTGGTGGGTAAAAAAAAAAGTCTTAACTTTGCACTCGGTTTCGGGAATGAACGCCGAAAAGCAGTTTAAAGCCCGAGACTGAGTGAATGATTGCCTCTTTAGCTCAGTTGGCCAGAGCACGTGATTTGTAATCTCGGGGTCG
>CAYSMP010000101.1:0-14305 GCA_964432215.1 uncultured Sangeribacter sp. | reverse complement strand
CTGAGTAATTGGTGAGCCATTCCAGGATGTACTGGCGTTCTTTTGAATATGAGCGACTTGCAACGCCATCGTGTCCGTCATTTATTGAGTTTGTACTGGTAGATGGCCGGAAGTATGAGTTATTATTGTCATACTGATGATCGGCAAACATCACCTGAGTTGTCAGAGTCTGGCCGTGCATATTTTCAGGGGCGAAGAGTGGGAGGAGGTTAAGTTTTATTGTTCCGTCCCAATCAAGAAGTTTGGTGTCGGCGTGATCTTTCTCAAGTTTCTGGCGTTCTACGGGGTTTGAACCTACAATCTGACCGTAGAAGTTGTAATATTGAGAAGGATTCTCAGGGTTCATGAGAGGAGTAGTCGGATTAGCTTCAAGTGCATCCTTGAATACGCTCCAGTCGGCAGCATCGCGATAGATAATACGGGGAGCGATATTCATAAGAAGTGTAAACAAGCCACCTTTTGTAGTGTGCATGACAGATGCACGTGCGCCGTATTCCTTACGTGATGATCGAAGATCGATACCATGCGCATCCCGGAAGTCGGCACTGACGCGATAGTTACTCTTTTCGTTGCCTCCGTTTACCGTTAGGGTATGCTGCTGAGTAAAACCTGTGCGTGTTACGGCATCGAACCAGTCAAGGTTGCCGCCGAGGTCTACTCCTCGGTCGCCCCAACCGAGACGCACTTCACGGAAATCTTGAGCACTCAACATATCAAGTTCGCGGTTTGCCTTGTCCCATGAAAGAGTGGCACCATAGGTGGTGTGTACATTGCCGTCTTTGCTGCCTTTCTTTGTGGTGACTACTACGACACCATTCGAACCGCGTGTACCATAAATAGCTGAAGCAGCGCCATCTTTCAGAATGTCGAAGGACGCAATGTCGTTAGGATTTATGTTGGTAAGATTTCCTCCAGGTACACCATCGATGACAATCAGCGGGCCAAGACCGGCAGAACGCGAAGAGACGCCACGAATCTGAATTGAAGCTTGATTGTTGGGGTCACCGGCACCCGTGTTAGTGATCGAGACGCCCGGTACCTTGCCTTGAATCATCATTGAAGGGTCGAGTGTACTTACTGTAAGGAAGTCCTTTTCTCCGATGTGTGATACTGCGGATGTAAGTTCTTTTTTGTCCATTGTTCCATAACCGACCACGACAACTTCGTCGAGCAGCTTGGTATCTTCTTTAAGACGGACTTCAATCACACTCTTCCCATTGAGCTTTACTTCCTCTGTCTGATAGCCGACATAGCTGACAATAAGAGTAGATTTGAGAGATACATTCTTAAGAGTGAATTCGCCGTCGATGTTAGTGGCATCACCGATGCTGGTGTTTTTTACTTGCACAGTGGCTCCGATGAGCGGCTCTTCTGTGGAGGCGTCAATGACCACGCCCTTCACTTCGGCTGTCTGTGCGATGGCCGAGATAGTGAGACTCGTTGCCATCAGGAGAAACAGGATAAACTTTTTCATTTGCAATCCGATTTTCATGAATGAATTTTTTTGGTTAGTGTCGACTAATAAAGTATCATGGAAAACTTTGTCAAATCGACAATGCAAAATTAGCCTTTAGAATTAGAAAATTCAATCTTTTTAAATCGAATTAAAATGAAATTAAAAGCTTAATTATTAATAATCAAATAATAAGTATATATCAGTTTCCGCAAAAATTAAACTCAAAATCTATAAAACTAAAACCATATTTAGGGCTTGGGAATGGCCTTTATGCGGTCTTCGAAGTCATTATTCCCCACCTCGGAGCGTGATTTCATCTTGGTCTTGTAGACGTAGACAGTCTTCGTCGAGAGGTTGAGATAGGAAGCTACTTCAGCAGGATCGGAAATACCAAGGCGTAGCAATGCGAATATGCGTACATCCATTGGGAGTTCTCCATCTACAATCTCGATACGATTTTCGGCATCGAAGAGTTTATTCAATTCTTCGATGAAGTTTGGAAACAGTTTGAGGAATGCTTCGTCGAAAGATCTGTATATACGCTGGCGCTCCTCTTTGATTCCCATCTTGTATGGCAAAAACTTTAGATCGTCATATTTCTTTTCCTTTATAGCTTTCACCACCTCCTTGCATTTCTCCTCCACTTGGTTTACAAAAGCTGTGTTCACATAGAGCGATTGCATTATGTAGCGATCTTTAATTTCCGTAGTTTCTTTCAATTGGGAGATGGTTTCATTAAGGAGGCTGTTTGCTTCAGCAAGCTGCTGATGGCTTTTGCTTATCTCTTTTGTCTTGTTGTCAAGTTCGTCGTTAATGCGTTCCAATGCTTTTTTTCTTGTCTTTAATTGTTGGAAAAGAACTACAGAAAGCAGCAATAGCCCAAGTATTAATCCGATTACTATAGCGAGGCGCCATAATTGTCCGTTGATCCAGTTGTAGCGAGCATTGTCTATCGCCGGCATGTATCCACTTATCTCATACTTACGGAGCCGTGTATTGAAAAATGTAGCATCATCAAGAGCCATCTTGATGTAGGCATACGCTTCATCGTTGCGTCCCTCTTCATGAAGCATATGTGCGAGCATTGTGGCTGCAGTAGTCTCAGTTGTATTGGAGTTAATGTCTGAGATAGCTGAAAGGGCAAGATAATATTCAGCATCTTTTCTTCTGCCGGCATCAAGGTTTGAAAACGCGAGCCTGGAATAATTTATGGCTTTTTCGTGTTCTGACAAGTTATATCGTCGAAGAAGTGTTTTTCGCTCTTCTATAGCTTTGACATCGTCCCTGTTGTCGAATTGATCTCGGTCTATTTTTGTGTAGACGTATATATAAGAATCTTTTGGAGCTGTGGCAAGTATGGAGTCAAGATAATTTTTATTAAGTTCGTTGTAGGTAGGCCAGAGTGGTGATGATTCTCCACCGACATAGGAGCATAATGCCCTGTATAGACGTGTATGTAGGTTATAAAAGTAGCATTTCTCCTCATTCTCCAGAAATTGACTATCGGTTTTCCTAAGCATTTCAGCTGCTTCCTTGAAGAATCCGACTGATATGAAATAATCGGCAAAGGCTATATTGGTCTTTGCACGCAATATGGGATTATCGTTTTCATTTGCAATTTCGCCCATCATAGAAGCGTATTTATACGCGGAGTCTGATTGATAAGCCTTGTACTCCTCAAACAGCTCATTTGCTACTTTGAAATTAAGTCGTGATGAACTGTCGCGTAGGTCATGTTTAAGAGCACTGAGGCGTTCTTCCTTCTGCCGCCGGTAATCATCTTTCTTGGTCATCTCCATATTCAGTACATTCAGAGCTGAATCAAGGGGAAGATTCTCCGATCCGGATGTCTCTCTATCTGCAGGTTTGCCACAGCAAGTAAGCGTCCATACTAATATGGATAAAAAGCAAAGTGTTGATAAGCATGTAAGTTTGTTGCGCATCGCATTCGTTGTTTCTTTGATGTCGATTTACGATAATTATTAACTTTTTGCAAATTTAGTTATTTATTATGTTTTTAGCAAATTATTGTTGCGGTATTTCATGGTGGGCAAGCACGCTGAGGGCGCAGAAGAATATTTGTACTTTGCGATGTTTCTTCGAAAGGAACGGTGGGTTGGTGGGATCGCGTTGACGCACCCGGATGTCGCCGACTACTTTGACTACGCGGTGGATTGACCAAGGGGATGTCAGTAGAGAAAGCCGAAGAGCCAGAGAGGTATTTTATCGTATAAAAACCTATAAAATTTAGTACCTGTTTTGGCAAGAAGCTGCTTATATATCCTTTCAAGCAATTCCATAATCAACAATAACTAAATAAGATATCACAAAGTTAATAAAAAAATTGTCACCTGCAAGTGACAATTTAGACTGAGATAGTGTCCGTGACCTACGACCGGATCATAGATAAGACCGAAGACTGGATTATCAAACAGAATATGTGAACATGAAAAAAGGCGACCCGAAGAGGTCGCCTTTCGATTGGATTTCCATTATACTTGGATTGCCGAGGAGAATATTTGTCAGTTAGCGGTTAGCTTAAGTACACGCGATGCGTAGTCGTTACGTTTGTTCCAATCTACATTGTGGGAGAGTGGCATTTCGAGTCCGTTAGACATTAGGAAAGCTCCTGTAAAGGATTTCCCTTCATAGGGTAGAGGTTCATTGTCTATGCGGTTTAACTCTGTGATCGTATAGATCTTGTCAGGATCAAGACCATCCATAGTGACACGTGGCAACTGTTGGTTGACAAACTGTTCCATCTTCCACCAATAGAATACTCCGTCCTTCTTGTCGGGAGAAACATACATCAATGAGGCTGCTCCTTTTCCTTCATTAGGAGAAAGAAGACGATACAGATCTCCAAACTGTACCACGTCGCGTATTGATTTGTAGTCGGCAATAGCTTTGCGGCTCTGCTCTTTCTCCTCCTCTGTCATATTCTTTGGCTGGATTTCCATGCCCAGTCGCCCGCTCATGGCTACGTCTGTACGGAATTTCAGTGGCACAATACGGTTGGTCTGATGATTCGGTGATGCAGATATATGTGAGGCCATAGTTATGGCAGGGAAGAAATAGCTGGTGCCCCACTGCATGTAGATTCGCTGGAGAGCATCCGTGTTGTCGCTTACCCAGAACTCATCGAAATATGGGAGTATGCCCCAATTGGCTCGTCCTCCACCGCTGGCACATGCCTGGATTGTCACATCAGGATATTTAGCGCGAATGCGCTCCAATGCAGCAATTAAACCTTTGTGATAATCGATATAGAGATGCGATTGGTTGTCGGCTGTCTGATACTGCGAACCATGGTTCATAATCGGAGCATTGGCATCCCACTTAATGTAATCTATTTCAGGATATTTTGTCAGAAGAGTATCAACAATATTGAAAACGATATCTTGCACTTTGGGATTAGCCAAATCAAGTACCATCTGTGTGCCTCCACGTCCAAGGACCGGTTCACGATTGGGCGCTTTCACTACATACTCCGGATGCTTCTCATAGAGCTCGGAAACACTGTTGGTCATTTCCGGTTCAATCCAAATGCCAAACTTAATGCCACGCTCCTTGGCTGCATCGCAAAGTCCCTGTAGGCCACAGGGAAGCTTGTGTGTATCCACTGTCCAGTCTCCAAGCGAAGTAGAATCGTTGTTGCGTGGATACTTTGAGCCAAACCATCCGTCGTCCATTACAAACAGTTCACCACCCATGTTGGCGATATCTGTCATCATTTGGTGCATTCCTTCTTCGTTTATGTCGAAATAGACGCCTTCCCAACTGTTGAGCAGTATCTTACGTGGGGTGTCGCCATGTGCCAGTCGCTGCTCGCGACCCCATTTGTGGAAATTGCGGCTTGCTCCTCCGAGTCCCTCTTCTGAATAGGTCAGAGCAAGTGGAGGTGTGGTGAATTTTTCTCCTTTCTTCAGGTTGTAGGATGAGTTTTCTTCATTGATTCCGGCGAAGAAATGATGATAGTCTGTATCATCGGTGTCAAACATCAGTTTGTAATTCCCTCCATAGCAGAGAGCCGCCCCGATCACACGTCCGTCGTTTTCCTTTGCCTTGCCATCAAGCGATATCATTACTTCGCCATGTGAAGTGTGGGAGTTGCGTCCTCCATCCTTATTCTTAATCATCTTTACGCCGTGGGGCAGTGGAGCCTCCTCCACCCTTCCCTCATTTGCCCATGTCCCATATAGTTGTGACACATACACATCGTTGCGGCGGATTGGAAGATAGCCTGACATAAAGCGAGTCAACTTCACATTTCCTTTCTCTTGGTGAGAAACCTCCGTCCATGTCTCTATCACGTCAAGGCCTGGGTACGTACGATAGTTCAGGTCGATTGAGAAAGGATACACTTTGTCCGTTATAGTGATTGTAGTGGTTTCTCCTCCATCTGGATTCTTTGTGACAGTAACATTGTCTGTCACCATGTCAAGAGTCATGTTGCCATCTGAGTGGACTGCCGCGAAGGCAGCTTCGTTGGCTGGCCACAAACCATAGACTGGGTATGCGTTAAGTTGCGGAGAGCCCGCATCTTTCAAATTTTGCAAATCACCTGAAGAAAGTGAATTGCCGTAATATAGGAATTTTGGTTGTTCTCCTTTTGATGCCTCTACCACCAGAGATGTCTTCGGAGTAGATATATGTACTGTCTCTGCTAATGCTGGAAAGGAGAATGCCAGCATGCCGCAAGATAGAAATAATATTGTATGTTTCATTTATATGATTATTGCGGGCTGCTTGGTTAATATATATTATCGTTTAATTTTGTGAGTGACTTGTTAACGTTGTTTGAACGAATCAAGTATATGCATTGATTCGAGACACATTCGGGAATTATGGTAGGGGCATTTCCAGAATCCTGCTTTGTCATCCTCTCTGTTGATGCTCCCGTCAGCTTTTATCGACCAGAACCACTCTCCATCAGGGTCTACAAGATTCTGGACTATGTATTTCCAACTTTCATATGCCGATTGAATCCAGTAGCTTGCCTCAGCCTCATTTTCCGGATCGCTATGGAACCGTGCGAGATATAGCTGCCCGATGACGTTTTCCGCCTGAACCCACCAATGGCGGTCAGCGTCAAGAGTGCCGTCGCCATGAAGTTCGTATACCATGCTTCCGTCATCTTTTCGTCCTTTCATAGCTGCCAAAGCAATTAGGCGTGTATGATCTGTGGTCTCAGTTATCAATGCATCATCCCCTAATACCATAGCGGTCTCAAGCAAGAGCCAGGAAGCCTCTATGTCATGGCCATAAGATTCCGCGTCATCATATTTATTCCAATCATCATCGAAGAAAAGAGTAAGATGATGAGTCTCCGGATTCTCTATTCTGTCAAGGAATATTCGAAGCAGGTAGGTGGTAGCCTCTTTCACCTTTTCGATTTCAGTATCAGACACCGATTCTGCTCCACGTGTCTTTGCCATGCGGAGTGCACGCAGAAGATTGGTGTAGCCTTCCAGTATATGAAGATGGGTATTCATCGTTTTTGAGGCATTCGCATCCCGTTCGCTGAGTCGCATATCCTCTATAGGATACCATTCGCGGGTGGTAGCCTCAATATATCCTTCTTTCTCTCTGTCGCGCGCGTGATTTTCAATTGATTCAAACAGATCGAATGCAAGCGTGAGTGCAGACAGGTCGTTGGATGCTATATAGTATTCTGAAAGTCCATATATGATGAAGGCTATCGCATAGAATTGTTTCTTTGTATCGAGAGGTGTCCCGTCGGATCTGACACTCCAGTATGCACCTCCGTTTTCTCTGTCAATGAAGTGATCGCGGATAAATGCATAGGCATGGCGTGCCTCAGAAAGGTATTCTGTAATCCCAAGAGCATTGTATGCGGCTGAGAAGGTCCAAAGAATACGTGCCTGCAGTATAGCCCCTTTGGGTGCTTCTTTTTCCAGATTATCTTGACCGTCACGGCGTCCGTAGTATCCTCCCTTCGGGTCTTTCATCTTTTCTATCCAGTAGGGAAGGATATTGTCCGTAAGGTTAGCGGTCAACTCATCCTTAAATATTTCCGTTAACATTTAAAATTTAACATTCAATATTCAACATTCAATATTACTTCTTGATGGGGAAGAAGTAGGTCATTATCCCCATGATAGCAGCTATAGCAGCCGGGAAGAGGGAGAAGAGTGCCCATATCATCGTGCGCACCGAGGATGTGATTGATTCAGGATTGATAGTAGTGGTCCCATCGATCACAGTCATTGTTGCTCCTGCCAGTCCAAGCAAGATGGCTATGAGAGAGCCTGAAATCGCACTGCCGAATTTTTGGGCCATGGTGCCTGATGAGAAAATCAGACCGGTAGATGAAACTCCGTTTTTCTGAGTAGCATAATCAGCCACATCGGCATACATTGACCATAGTAGTGGCGAATAGATGCCCACACCTACAGAAGTGAGAATTGATACCGCTATCATCACCCATATAAACGCTGTATCCATTGGAATAAAGAAGAATGCTATGGATGTGACAAAGCAGATTGCGGCAGCCCACGTAAAAGCAAGGCGTTTCGACCCTACCATCTTTGTAAAGGCTGGAGAGAGACCTCCAAAAATCATACATGTGATTTCACCAAAGGCCATGAAGACGGTGTAGTTGATGATGAAACTTCCCAACGTGACTTCTCCATCGAGACAGTAGTCGAACATATAGGCCACTACTGCGTATCTGAAACCATTGAAGAAGTTGGTCAGAATACTTATGGTCGTCATGCATACCCAAGGCTTGTTACGGAAGAGATCTCCAAACTGTTTGAAGCTGAAACTTTCAGCTCTGACCGGCTTCAATCGTTCCTTGGTCATAAGCCCGCAAGCCAGAGTCATGATCGCAGCAATGACTCCAAAAATTATACCAATTATAGAATACTGATGTGCCAGTACTACAGGGTCGTTCTCATTGCCACCTATCATTTTTTGGATGTAAGGGAAGGAGAGGAGTGTGATGAAGCCCATTGCGTAGGCTCCGACCATACGGAAAGCAGAGAACTGGTTTTTTTCATTGTCGTCTTCTGTCATGACTCCAAGTAGCGAACCGTATGGGACGTTGACTGCTGTGTATAGCACCATCATAAGCAGATAGAGAGTATAGGCATATACGCGTTTCCCGTCTGGACCGAAGTCTGGAGTGTAGAGCAGAAGTGCGAAGACGATGCCAAATGGAATAGCCCCGTATATGAGCCATGGCCGATAGGTGCCGAAGCGGCTTTGTGTGCGGTCGGCGAGGCTGCCCATAATCGGGTCGGTGACTACATCGAAGAGACGCGCTATAAGCATAAGTAGCGCAGCATCCTCAAGTGTGAGTCCAAAGGCATTGGTGAAGAAAAACGGGAAGGCTATCGACATAATCTTCCAGACGATACCTCCTGAGGCAGCATCTCCGAGAGCATAGCCAATTTTTTCTGTTAAGCTTGCCATGACTCCTCCTTTCTTAGATGCCCAAGGCAAGATTCTTGTCGATCAGACGGTTGAGTGTCTTGACTGATTCGCTTGTCGAGAGTCCGTCTTGTGGGGTGTTGAAGCAATAGTCTACAAGGCGGTCTATGGTGGAAGTGGCTACATGCATACGGGTATCGGAAGATGCATAGTAGATGAATACTTTTCCATCTTCATCAGCTATCCAGCCGTTAGTAAAGAGCACATTCATTACATCACCGATATATTCATCTCCTACAGGAGCCATAAAGTATCCACCGGGAGATGCGATTTTCTTCCAAGGTTCATCAAGGGCGGTCATGTAAAGATACAGCACATAGCGCAGTCCGGAAGCACATCCCCTCACGCCATGAGCGAGGTGAAGCCATCCGCGGTCTGTCTTTATCGGGTGTGGGCCCTCGCCATTCTTAACTTCCTTGATGGTGTGATAATAACGTGGATCTATGATGATTTCCTCTTTAATCTCTGCGTGGCATATATCGTCGATGAGAGCCCATCCGATCCCACCTCCGCTTCCTGTGTCAATGAAGCCATCTTGCGGACGTGTGTAGAGAGCATATTTGCCATTGACAAATTCCGGATGAAGCACTACGTTGCGTTGCTGCGATTTGCTCTTGAGATCCGGCAGACGCTCCCAGTTTATTAGGTCGTGTGTGCGTGCTATGCCGCAAGCTGCAGTGGCAGCCGATAGGTCCCCGGGCTTGGAGTCATCGTGGCGTTCTACGCAAAAAAGACCATAGATCCATCCGTCTTCATGACGGGTCAAGCGCATATCGTAGACGTCGGTTGCGGGATCTTCAGTGTCCGGGAGAGTGATGGGATGGGGCCAGAAGCGGAAGTTGTCGACACCTGTTGGGCTTTCGGCCACTGCAAAAAATGATTTACGGTCGCTTCCCTCAACACGGACTACTATCACATATTTGTCGTTCCATTTAATGGCTCCTGAGTTGAGTGTGGCGTTGCAACCTATACGCTCCATAAAATAGGGATTCGTAGCAGGATCGAAGTCATATTTCCAGTATGGAGGCACCATTTCTGCTGTCATCACCGGATTTTCGTATCTCTCATAGATGCCGTTTCCTTCAATTGCTTTATTAGGTCGGGAGATAAGTTCCTCGTAGCGTTTTAAGATCAGCTCTTTGCGATATTTGAAGATGTCCATATTATATTCAATTAGTTAAGTAGTTCGCAAAAAATTATCATATTGAGATCCTTGCGACTACTTTATTTACATATGTCGTTTAATTTCTGTGAACTATTTATTTTACAAATATTGTTTTGGGATCGTCATGAAATTTTTTGAAGTCGGAAGCTGCCGGATGTTCTGAATTATAAGGCACATAGTAGTGTTCAGGTTTCTCTTCCTGATTTGCATTGCGCCATACGCATACGTATGCAACCGGGATATCATTGACGAGAGGAAGCAAGACCTCTGTAAACCATTTGTCCATAACCACGCTTTCGAGTCCTGTTTCTGTGAAAGCCACCAGTTTCCCTCGCTTTGCAGCTTCTTCAGCAACATATGGAAGCAATCCGCTGACAGATTGGCGGTATTGCTCTACGTTGTCAGCTCCTCCGAAATGATAGATGTCGCTACCGAGTATATCTACATATTCATCGCCGGGATACGTGACGAAGTATTGTTCGGGAGTCGGCACACGGTCGGGAGAATATGCCCACACTACGTTGTCGATACCCTTCTCATCGAAGACGCGTCGGGTGCGTTTCCATACGTCCTTGTATTGCTCAGGTGTGGAGTTTCCTGCACCCCACCAGAACCATGTCCCGGTGTTCTCATGCCAAGGTCGGAAGATAACGGGGATACGATTTCCTTCCGAGTCGCGGAGTGCTCCAATGAATTCTGCTGCCTTTCCTATCCATAGGTCAAGAGTATCGGCAAGGGCTGCATTATCCTGCAGTTGTTGTAGTGGAGATGCAGAAACGTCCCATGAATCCCCTCCACTGAGGGGGTTACGAAGATGCCAGCTGATGGCGTTGATGCCTCCACGGGCATTCTGTGCAATTATCTCATCGGAAATAAACTTGAATGGAACGCCGTCAAGATTGCATGTTGAGTCAAGTTCTATCAGACCGAGGTCCCAGTTCATGAGGCCTGGATACTCTCCGGTGACGTCTTTTACGTCTGATCGTCCGGCTTCGTATTTCCATTCATGCCCGTAGGCAGTATCATCGTGATGGCCGAAAAAGAACTTGCCGGATGCCGATGTCGAGTCAAGCATTGCGATCATTGCGGCTGCCGGTGTCACACTCTCTTGTTCTTCTACTTGAGCTTTCTTTCCTCCTGCACACGATGAAAGCATAATGCCGGCTGCAAGAGTATATAAAATTGTCTTCATAATTTCAATAATTAACTTTTGATCTTGATAACTCAAAACCCTGTTATACTGTGGGGCGTGATTCAAGGAATTGCCCGTTTGATTATCTCTATGGTAGTGGAGTCGGAAGCAAATACTGAATTAAGCCCTTGTGCTTCCTGAGCCGGGTCTCCGGTATATTCATCGCCCGGTTGCCACACTTCGTGTGTCGGATTCGCCAGACCTCCCCAGCCCCAGAAATTTGCGCCCTTTATCTTGCCTCCACCTTTAATTTCAGAAAAAACGTGGTTGTAATAGGCATCGCGTCCGGTGACGGGCGATCCCTGGGCGATAGCCATGCCATCGCGGGGGTATCCGAATTCCTCAAGCACTATGGGCTTAGATGCTTTCCCGTTGGCTTCCAATGCTTTGTCAAGGGCTTCATAATGTGAGTTAATATAGTCTGAAGTGTTGCGGCAAGCCACTGCTACACTGTCTGTGACAGTCTCTCCATTGACCCAGCTCCAATTGTATGGCCAGATGTGGATTGTAGCATAGTCTACTTCAGGATATGAATGGATTTGGGCCCATAGATCCATATCGTTTTCGCATCCCCAAGAGCCCTCGCTGCCTGTAGATACGAGATGGTTCGGGTCGATTTCTTTGATGAGAGATGCTGTCTCTCCTATCCATTTTGCAAAGCTTTCCTTATTGGCAGAGGAGAAGCAGCGGGGCTCGTTGGCTATCTGCCATGCCATGATTGCAGGCGACTCCGAATATGGTTGGCCGGTGAGGCTGTTTGTACGGCCGACGATGTTTCTTATATGATCTGCAGCAAGCTTCTGTGCAGAGTCATTGACAGAGAATTTTGCCGCATAAGCCATATAGGCAGGATAGCCATCTGTAGCTGGATTGACAGCTTTTCCTTCTCCTGCCCATTCGAGATAAGTAGAGAAACCTCCACTCCATTCCCATGCGTTGTTGAGATAGAGCACTGCTTTCATATTGCGTTTTTCCAACTCGTCAAGAAGATAGTCGAGACCTTTCAGGATAGTGTCGTTGTAGACACCTGGACTTTTCTGTAGGGTTGGCGATATATGTGAGGCCAATCCCTCTGCACCGTCTCCACCTACGAGTATACGGAGATTGTTGATCCCGATGCTTTGGAGTGTGTCAAGTTCACGTGAAAGGCGTTCACGGTCGCCCCCTTGTCCTTCTGAAGCAAGAATGGCTCCATACCAGAAGTTGGTGCCCACATATCGGTAGACGGAATCTCCGATGTAGAATTCCCCATCCTTAACAGTCACAAATTGATCGCTGGCATCGGCAGCTTCGGATGTCTTTTTGTTGCCGGAACATGCTGATCCGAGTATGATGGCAGCCATAAGGCTTATCCCTATAAATCTTATATTTCTCATTATTATAGTTGTGTATATCCTTATAAACCTAAAAACCTATAAACCTCAACTTTCGCAAGCGAAAGTTGAATTCACCAATTGTCGGTACGGAAAGGGATGAGTGGCAATCCGTACATATCTTTGAGCTGACCTATGGCAAAGTTCTTGAAGCAATATCTCACTGCTTTGATATCTTTAACCTTGTCGCTTGTTACTGTCACTGTGTATGGCCAGTTCCAATCTTCAGTCGCCTTTGCAGGATAAAATACTTGATCTTCGCCTGCCACTTCAAATCCGGGAAGATCTGTATTCGGATTCAGTCCTCCGATAGCATTATTAAAGGTCAGCACCGCTGTATCCCCTTTTAGCTCTACAGATTTATAGGAAGGATAAATGTGTGGAATCCCCTCGATGCCGTATGTGCGTGCTCCTGCCATAAATGCGAGGCGTTCGCCGATCTCTTTCTTCTTGCGTGCATGGATATCAGGCACTTCATAGGGATACACAAGGTCTGTCGTGCATACAATCCCACTATTGGGAAGTATCTCAGCCGCGCGGTGTTGGCATTCGCGGAATTTTGCAGCGTTGTCAGCTTCAGGATTGTCATAATTCCAACCGGGAAGCTCAACGAAATAGAAAGGCAAATCTCCCTGTCCCCATTCATCACGCCATATCTCGACCATATCCTTTTGATGCTCCGGATACTCATTCTCGCGCCCTACGTTGGATTCTCCTTGGTTCCAAAGAAATCCCTTTACCGTATAGCCAAGTACAGGCTTTAGCATAGCGTTATACATCACTCCGATTCGTTCCCAGTCTCCCATATCCTTGTTTTTCTCCTCAGCTGCCATATCCCAACCTTCATATGTGTCGAGTTTCCATTTAGGGATCCAGCCCTCAACTTTAGATCCGCCATAGGCACAGTTGATGATTCCTACCGGTACATTCAGCAGGTCGGTAAGCGACTGAGCAAAGAAATAAGCAAGTGCAGAGAATTCTCCTGCATTCTTCGGATTCGAGACATTCCATTTCCCTTCTACCTTTTCCTGAGGAGTATAAGCCTCACGTTTCGGTATATTGGCCATCCTTATTCCCGGATACTTGCCTGAATATGCGATAGCCTGTGCCGCGCCTTCAATCGGCTGTATGCCGAAGCCGCGCAGTGGCATCTCCATATTTGACTGTCCTGAGCAGAACCATACTTCTCCGATCAGTATATTGTCGATTTTTACACTCCCGTCAGGATCTTTGAATTCAATTGAGTATGGAGTGAACGAGGCTGCCGGTGTAGAGACGCTAAGCTCCCAGCGGCCGCTCTTATTGTCAGATTTGGTGGTATACGTCTTCCCATTCCATGAGGTGGTCACGTCTACTGATGATCCTGGTTTGCTCCAGCCCCATAGCTTGGCATCTGAGTTTTGCTGAAGCACTGCGTTGTCACTGATGATATCGGGAAGTTCTACTTTTGCGGTAGCCCCTGAAGCCGTCATCGCAAGCATGGCGGCCACTATGTAAGTTGAAGGATTTTTAATCATGATGCTTTGGGTTATTCTTATTCTTTTGCAAAATTATTAAAAAAAACATTTGAAAAATGATACTATTTTACCCGATACTAACATATGCACACGGCTCTTTCATTTAAATTACAAAACGACACATAATACCCTTACCCGGTTCGA
>CAYSMP010000100.1:0-14823 GCA_964432215.1 uncultured Sangeribacter sp. | reverse complement strand
CCTACTTCATGCACTGTCTCCCCGTCAGAAGAAACATGATTGTGACCGACGACGTTATAGAATCAGACAGAAGTATCGTGATTCCGGAAGCTGCCAATAGAGAGATTTCTGCCCAGGTGGTCATCAAACGTCTTCTTGAAAGTCTCTAAGCAACCATAAATATGGAGATAAAAGAAATCAATGTAGTCAAGATTGGTGGGAACGTCATTGACGATCCCACCGCTCTTGCTGATTTTGTCAAGATTTTCTCAAGTCTTGAAGGTCCTAAGATTCTGGTTCATGGTGGAGGCAAGGAAGCCACACGGCTCAGCAAAGAGATGGGTATTGAAACCACCATGATAGAAGGAAGGAGAGTCACAGACCGCGCTACACTCGACATCGTCACGATGACTTATGCAGGTCTTATTAATAAACGCATTGTTGCTATGCTTCAGGCTGAAGGATGCGATGCTCTTGGCTTCTCAGGCGCCGATGGAAATATTATAAAGGCTTCTCGCCGACCGGCTAACCCTATAGACTATGGCTTTGTCGGGGATATTGATCCTAAAGAGGTTAACGACAACCTGATCCGTATTCTCCTCGAAGCAGGAATCACTCCAGTGGTCTGCGCTATATGCCACGACGGGAACGGAACTCTCCTTAACTGCAACGCTGATTCTGTTGCGGCTGCAGTAGCTATAGGGTCTTCACGTATTGCACCGACTGTCCTCACCTACTGTTTTGAGAAAGCAGGAGTGCTTGCCAACATTGATGATGAGGAATCCGTAATTCCTCTTATCACAAAAGAAAATTTCCAGATTCTGAAAGAGAATGGCAATGTAGCAAAAGGTATGATTCCGAAATTGACAAATGCCCTTGATTCTGCCTCAAAAGGTGTGAAGGAAGTAAGAATCTGCAAGGCAGAAAATCTTCTTTCCGAGTCGGGTACCATTATCAAGTAAATTGTCAAACAATGAATGTCGACTACCTTTCCCTGCTTCAGAGTCTAATATCTACCCCTTCATTTTCAAGGGAAGAATCCGCTACGGCTGATATATGGGAGCGATGGCTTAAAGAGCATCAAGCCGGCGACGTGAGAAGAATCCACAATAATGTGTATGTTCTCTCTCAAAATTTCGACCCAGCAAAACCAATTCTGATGCTAAATTCGCATCATGATACGGTTCGTCCGTCTAAATCATATACTCGCGATCCATTCAAAGCAGATATTGAGGGTGACAAATTATACGGTCTTGGAAGTAATGATGCAGGAGCATCAGGGGCATCTCTCGCAGCGGCTTTTCTTGCACTCAAAGATGATCCATCCCTTCCGGTAAACCTCATTCTTGCCATAACGGCAGCAGAAGAAGTGATGGGTGAACAAGGTATGAGAGCTTTTTTACCACATCTTGCTGAAAATGGATTGACACCGGATATGGTACTCGTAGGAGAACCAACCGGTATGCAACCGGCAGTTGCCGAAAGAGGCTTGCTTGTACTCGACTGCGTCGCAAAGGGAAAAGCAGGACACGCCGCCCGCAATGAGGGTATCAACGCGCTTTATCGAGCTATTGAAGATATTGACCGACTTAGAAATTTCGCACCTGAAAAAATAAGTGAAACTTTGGGTCCCATCAAAGTCAGCGTCACTATGATCACATGTGGCACGCAACACAATGTTGTTCCTGACACATGCAGTTATGTGGCAGACATTCGTACTACAGATGCTTACAGCAATGAAGAAACAGTTGAACTTCTTCGTCAATGCGTGAAATGGAGCGAAGTGACTCCCAGGTCTACGAGAGTTCATGCTTCAGTAATCGATAAAGAGCATCCTCTTGTAAAGGCTGCTGTTTCCCTTGGGAAAACAACATTTATTTCCCCCACAACTTCTGACATGGCATTGATGCATGGCATACCATCTCTAAAAATGGGACCCGGAGAGTCTTCGAGATCCCATTCTGCAGACGAATACGTGTGTCTGTCTGAAATATCTGATGCAATTGACACTTATACCAAATTAATCAAGACTATCAAACTCTGATTATGAAATTATGGAACAAAGGCTTCGAGCCAGACAAAGCAATAGAGAAATTCACTGTTGGGCAAGACCGGGAACTCGACCTTAGACTTGCCAAATATGATGTGCAAGGCTCAATGGCCCACATCCGCATGTTGCAGTCAATAGGATTGCTGACAAAGGAGGAACTGGATCTTCTACTTCCTGCCTTACAACAAATTCTTGATGACATAGAACAAGGAAAATTCACTATTGAAGAAGGAGTGGAAGACGTTCACTCTCAAGTGGAGTTCCTACTTACTGAGCGACTCGGAGATGTCGGCAAGAAAATCCATTCCGGCCGCTCTCGCAATGACCAGGTGCTGGTAGACTTGAAGCTATTCTTCCGTGACGAGCTGAAACACATTTCGGAAAGCATCCAGCATCTTTTCAACCGATTGATTGAGCTTTCAGAAAAACATAAGGACAAGCTTATGCCCGGCTATACACATCTGCAAGTTGCGATGCCCTCATCTTTCGGGTTATGGTTTGGTGCCTATGCAGAAGCTCTTACCGACGATATGAATATGGTGGTAGCAGCTTACAATATTGCCAATCAGAATCCTCTCGGATCAGCCGCCGGATACGGAAGTTCATTCCCTCTTGATAGAGAAATGACAACAGAACTTCTGCATTTCGCTAATCCTCATTATAATGTAGTGGCTGCACAAATGAGTCGCGGAAAGACAGAGAGAGCCGTAGCCGCTGCCATAGGAACCGTTGCATCTACATTAGGACATCTTGCCATGGATGTGTGCATGTGGATGTGCAATAATTTTGCCTTCGTATCTTTCCCGGATGAACTTACCACTGGCTCAAGCATTATGCCACATAAGAAAAATCCTGACGTGTTTGAGATTATGAGAGGCAAATGCAATCGCCTGCAGTCTATCCAGAACGAGATTGCATTGCTGACAGCGAATCTTCCTCTTGGGTATAACCGCGACCTTCAACTTATGAAAGATATACTCTTCCCGGCATCTACAGAACTAATAGAGTGTCTGGATATGGCAACGTACATGCTCGGAGAAATCAGAGTTAAAGAGAATATTCTTGAAGATAGCAAATACGACTACATCTTCACTGTAGAAGATGTCAACCGTCTCGTGCTCGAAGGGATGCCATTCAGGGATGCATATAAGAAAATCGGTATGGAAGTCCAAAACGGCTGTTATAAGCCTCACCGTGGAGTCAACCACACGCATCTCGGTAGCATTGGCAACCTGGCCAACGATCGCATCAAAGCCAAAATGGATTCAATTATGGCTAATTTTAATTAAATATAAAAGAGTATGCGACCAAGTAACAAAGCGAGCAGAAATGCATGGGCATCATTGTCTATCATAGGTATAGCAACCTTTGCAGCCGGTGTTCTGTCTATAGTGGAGAATCCCAGTGAATTAAAATCTTGGTGCACATTTGTTCTCGGAGTAGGGATCTCTGCCTCTTTCCTAAAGAAGTTTTTGTATTATCAAAAGCTCGTAAACCGAGGAATAGAATACGGCACAGAATAACATAAAAATTAAAGGCTATCAAACGATAGCCTTTAATTGTGATTCGCACAGGATTCAAACCTGTAACCTTCTGATCCGTAGTCAGATGCTCTATTCAGTTGAGCTAGCGAACCTCCTTTGTTGTGACCTCTCTCAGAATCACGATGCAAAATTACTGCTTTTTTTTGAATTGTGCAAATTTTTAAGCCACTTTTTACGCTTTGGTCACTAATAAAAGGGATTTTTATTTGAATTCATATTTTACACCGGCTTCTCCGACCATATCGGAAATCGGAGGTACAGTCTTTACCAACTCTATTGACCCTCTCTTTATATGTGGCCATCTTCGCAACACTTTCTTTGAAAACCGAACGGCTACCGACTCAAGGAGCGCGGCAGGACGATCCATCTCATCCTTAAGAATCTCAAATACATCGGCATACGAAATTGTACTTGAAAGGGTATCAGCGTTTTCATCGAAAGAAGACGCATCAATGTGCAGACGCACATTGATGCGGTATTGATTGCCCAGCTCTCGCTCATGCGGAAGGACGCCATGGCGTCCGAACAACATAACATCGCGAAGCTGAATTTCAAACTCAGGCATTGCAGACAGGGATTTTAGCTATGCGATTAGCATGACGTCCACCTTCAAACTGAGCTTCAAGATATGCGTCAACTATCCTGTAGGCATCTTGTGCGGATATGAAGCGAGCTGGAAGCACAAGGAAGTTAGCGTCATTATGCTGACGTGCCAAAGCAGCCAGTTCAGGAAGCCAGCAGAGAGCAGCACGGATCTTCTGATGCTTATTGAGCGTCATCTGAATACCATTGCCGCTACCACACATGGCGATTCCGAAGTCGCAGTCTCCATCCTCAACAGCTTTAGCGGCTGGATGGGCATAGTCTGCATAGTCACAGGAATCGGGACTAAATGTACCGAAATCTACGGTTTCGTAACCTTTTTCTTCTACATACGGCTTGATGAGCTGCTTGAGATCAAAAGCCGCGTGGTCGGATGCAAATGCTATTTTCATGAGATAGTTTAAGGAGTTTAAAAGTTTAATGGTTTATAATTAAGGGTCAATAATCAAGAATCAAGCTTATCAGTAGCAGAGTCTTGAATCTCTGGCTTCGAGTTTTCAGATTCATCATCTATAGAGTCTATAGAGTCTTCTGAATGAGAATGCCAGATAGCATTCGTTTGCTCTATAAAATTAAGAATTTGATCTCTTCCTTTCTTCTTTTCCGAAGACGTCACGAACATCGGGGGAAGTTCTTCCCACTTCTCATTCAGTTCTTTCTTGAAGAGAGAAATATTATGGTCTGCCACTTTCTGACTAACCTTATCAGCCTTAGTAAATACGATCGCAATGGGGACACCATTCTCTCCGCAGAAATCCACAAATTCAAGGTCGATCATCTGCGGTTCATGTCTGACATCAATAAGAACAAAAAGGCATGCAAGTTGAGCACGTTCGAGCGCATATCCCTCAATCATTTTGGTGAATGCAGCTCTCTGATCTTTACCACGTGCAGCATATCCGTAGCCCGGGAGGTCGACGATGTACCATTGGCCATTGTTGATCTTAAAATGGTTTATGAGAAGTGTCTTACCAGGTTTCTGAGAAGTCTTGGCAAGGGACCCATTATTCGTCAACATATTTATTAGAGAAGACTTTCCAACATTGGAACGCCCTATAAATGCATATTCAGGTACTTCGGTGGCCGGACATTGGCTCACCTTAGCACTGCTTATTTCATATTTCGCGTTTTTTATTTCCATAGATTAAAATTTTCGATTAATATTTTGTATATTAAAAAAACAATCCATGGATAGCTTTGATTGCCTCAACAGTATCTTTTTCCTCTACAACGAATGAAAAAGTAGTGTCGGAATTTCCTTCTGAGCATGCAATCGGCATGATGCCAAGCCGCTGGAGAGTATTTAAAATTCGTCCGTCTATTCCTTTTAGATTCTTTATGCCCTCACCTACCACAGCAATTGTAGAAAGATTGTCATAAAAAGAAATTCTTTCAAGAGCTCCGTCGATAAGTTCGGGAGCAAATTCCTCATTAAGAGCTCTTGAGGTAACTTGCTGATCTGCTGCGGCAATTGCAAATGAAAACTCATAGTTTTCTCCCGGCTGAGCAAGCAGGAATACACTGACCCCACTCCTGGCAAGGGCATTGTAGGCTCGAGTATTTATGCGTGCAACGTTTTCAGTAAGTTTACCAGTAAGGCGTACGAGGCATGTATTGCGAATAGCAGTCACTCCTTTTATCGGATAATCCGAAACACATGAAGTGTCGGAAATGAGAGTCCCCGGAGCTGTAGGATTAAATGTATTGAGAATACGGATTGGAATATTCTTATGAAATACTGGATAAATTGTCGGAGGGTATATCACTTTCGCTCCGAAAGAACACAATTCCATACTTTCTATGAATGACATAGCCGGAAGTACAATCGCATCCTTTATGATACGCGGATCAGCAGTCATAAATCCGTCAACATCAGT
This sequence comes from uncultured Sangeribacter sp., assembly GCA_964432215.1. GTDB lineage: Bacteria > Bacteroidota > Bacteroidia > Bacteroidales > Muribaculaceae > Lepagella. Next base: position 8,770 of record CAYSMP010000100.1, on the reverse strand, counting down.
CCATATATCAAGCATATCTGCGTCAATAGCCGCAGCTATGAGGGCTGCCGTATAGTCACTGCCTCCACGGCCTAAATTTGTGATTTCGTCAGTATCCCTGTCCTGCGATATGAAGCCCCCCGTGATGTGTGGACCATTCGATATGTCAGAAAACTCCTTTATTATAAGTTCACGCGTCAGTACTGAATCAGCGATATTCTTATCAAACCATTTTTCGGTTTTGATGAAATCAAGAGAATTGTGAAGTTGTGCGTCACGTATTATTCCAGCTACTATTGGTGCCGACATCCTCTCGCCAAGACTCACTATAACGTCAAGAGTTTTAGACGGGAGGTCTCCAATAAGCGACACTCCTTCGTAGGTGCGTCTCAATTCATCAAGTAAAGAATCTACAACAGAAAGCGTAAATTCCTTTCTCTCCGGCAGGACTAACTCATTAATGATATTGTGGTGTCTTTTGGCTATTGCATCGGCCTCCGGACGCCAGTCGCCACAATCAGCGGCGAGATGGGCAGTAGCAATAAGTTTATCAGTCAGTCCTCCAAGAGCTGACACAACCACTACCGTATCAGACGGTAGTGCCTCAACTATGCTTCTTACATTTTTTAGGCTTTCGACAGTACCTACTGAAGTGCCTCCGAATTTCAATACATTCATGGTGCAAAATTACAAAAAAATTATGAGGTATCAAACCGAATCAGCCCGAGAGCGTTAATTAAGTATAAATAATCTTGACTTAATCTATCTTACTATGAACACAGCAGTAAAAACATACACCAACTATGAAGGTTTTATCACGGCACTCCGCCACGCTGAAAGCGTCCGAATGCGTATGCGTAAGGAAACTGCAGAAGTGAACGATGAACTCAAATTTCAACCGATCACTCATGCTGACATGGAGAAAATCTTCCAATATCTTCAGATGGAATCTGGACGCACTACCGACTTCTCCTATGCGGGAATACTGATGTGGGTTGACTATTTCAAATATGAATATGCCATATTGGACGACACTCTTTTCATTAAGGGTGTGGTAGAGAACGATACCCAAACACCTGCATTTTCCCTACCAATAGGAAAACTTCCAATAAAAGATAGCCTTGATAAGATTCGCTCATATTGCCGAGCCCATAATATATCACCAGTGCTTTCAGCAGTACCGGAATATGCTCTTGAGGAACTTGAATCAGCAGGTATATCTTCAATCAATCCTCTCGAGGACTGGGGAGATTACTTATACAATGCACAAATGCTCTCTACCTTGACAGGAAAGAAGATGAGCAAAAAGCGTAATCACGTCAATAAATTCGACTCGCTCTATCCTGACAGCCGACTTGAGCCGCTGGATGCTTTAAATGTAGACAAAGCAATCGACTTTATGACTATAGTAGATGAAGAAGGAGATGAAGTGCCAATGGCTATCGAGGAACGACGTATGACCCGAAAACTCCTTGATCTGATTAAAGAAGGCGATATTCGTCTCGAAGGAGCGCTTCTTATGGTAGGCGACCAAGTTGCGGCATTCACTATCGGGGATGTAAAGAAAGATACACTCTTTGTCCATGTAGAGAAAGCATCCCGCGCCTTTGAAGGAAGTTATGAAAAGATAAATAAGGAATTCGCAGCGTTGATGACTTCAAGGCACCCTGAGATAGTTTATATCAATCGAGAAGATGACTCCGGCGACGAAGGGTTGCGTCGAGCCAAACAATCTTATCATCCAGTAGAAATATTGAAGAAATACAATATCGCGCTTTGAATTTTGCAGAATGGATAATTTTTGGTAATTTTGCACTAAGAAAGGCACATAAGCCTCTTTTTCAAATTACCCAAAACAAACATTATAGATGAGCGACGTACTTGTCATCATACCTACATATAACGAAATTGAGAACATCACCACGATGCTCCGCACTGTGATGCGACTTCCTGATGGATTTGATGTCCTGGTCATTGACGATGGCTCACCAGACGGCACAGCCGAAGCAGTAAGGAAAGAAATGGCTGAATATCCGGGACGTATACATCTGGAGTGCAGAAGCGGAAAACTTGGTTTGGGGACAGCCTATATCCATGGTTTCAAATGGGCACTTGCAAGAGACTATCAGTATATCATTGAGATGGATGCTGATTTCTCCCATAATCCAGATGATCTCACCAGGCTCTATCATGAATGCAAGGATAGAGAGGCAGATGTATGCGTTGGATCGCGCTATATTACCGGCGTAAATGTTGTCAACTGGCCAATGGGACGCGTGCTTATGTCCTATTTTGCTTCTGCCTATGTGAGATTCATCACTCGTATGCCTCTGCGCGACTCTACTGCAGGATATGTCTGCTATCGCAGAAGGGTGCTTGAAGCTATTGATCTTGACAAAATCGAATTCAAGGGCTACGCATTCCAGATAGAGATGAAATTCAAGTCTTGGAAGAAGAAATTTAAAGTGGTCGAGATCCCAATCATCTTTGTCAACCGCCAGCTTGGCACATCCAAGATGAATTCAAGCATCTTCGGCGAAGCTGTCTTCGGAGTGATATCTCTCAGACTTAAAGCACTATTCGGCAAACTATAGATATTTGAATTTTAACTACACTTCAAAAATCAATAATCCCTCGGACTTGGAAGTACCGGGGGATTATTGATTTTTATATGTAATAAGATGTTTCAGTCGCCTCTATAATATAGCTGAAGATAGCAGCGGGCAATGAAATCATGGAAACGGGCAACCAGAGCTGTATCGTCGCTTCCAGGGAATTTAGCATCCGGAAGCCATTCTTTATCGCAGATGAAAGCAAGCAGATCGTGCGGACATCTACCACGTTCAGTCAATAGACTTATAGCATGGGTAGAAGCGTAGGCTGCATCATACATGGGATTGGATGGAGCCTTGATGCACTGGCAAATATCAGGCGCAACAAGAAGACCTTTTTTAGGATTGGCCATTAGCACAAAATTAGTGCAATCCTTTAATTGGACAAGATGCTCCTCCCCCGGTTTCCAACCAAGATCGTTGATAAGGAATTCGTTGAAGGCCTTGTATCCTTCAATGAATTTCACAGGTTCGCCACCAGTGGAGCGAGTAAGACGCTCGAAAGCCGGATGGACTAATTTTTCCTCTTTCTTCTCCTTTCTGCCGGAAAGCTTATGATTTATCGTCAGATGTACCCATTCTCCAATATATAAGGCAAGCGGACCGGTAGGTTCTTTCTTCACTGCCTCCTGAATGGCATTGGCGATTTCTTCATTATCTTTTCCAGATGCCACCATTTCTGACATTATCTCATTAGCAGTTAGTGCAAATGCCGGACGCAAGAGCCAACTGTGAAGATAAAGCCAAGTGCCAAGTTTGAGAATCATCTCACGGTCTTCTTCTGCATACACATCGAGTTCATGCGCAAGATGATACCCTGCAGGCACCGGCGACTCTTCATAGACTTCTTCAAGATGAGCATACCAGGCATCTGCCAAAGCTATAAGTTCAGGAGCAAACGGATAAATACATCTGTCATCAGAATACATTGCCACTGCATACCATACTATAAATCCTACATCCTCCCGGTTCAGTTCATAATCAATATAGTCATCTGAGACGGAGAAGAAAGGGACCGGCGTGCCGTACAGACGACGGCATTCATCAGTAAAACCATGCCAAAGACCAGCATCGGCTATCATATCCTGAAAATAACCTACTATGCACAATGCAGCACGTTCAATGATTGCAGAATGCAAAGAGATCACTTGTTTCTCTTTTTCAGCTATTTCAATCAGACTTTTAGTCAGATTATAGTAATATCTGTCGGTGGAAGTTTCTTCAGGGCAGCAAGGTTGACCAAGCAGAAAGGTTTCAAATTTCAGCATATCACCTCCCGTAGTTTGGACTGAGGAACAGTTGTCTGAGTTCCATCAGCCATATTCTTTACAGTTGCAGTGCCTTCAGCAAGCTCTGTATCACCTATCATCACCACATATTGCACCCCCTCGGCATTGGCAAATTGCATTTGTTTCTTCATCTTTGCACAATCAGGGTAAAGCTGAGCCGAGACACCTGATTCACGAAGTGCTTTGATGCACTTCATCGATGCTGCAGCTTCATCTTTTCCAAAGTTGATAAAGAGAGCCTTCACACTTCCTGTGATTTCCTTTGGATAGAGGTCAAGCGCGTTGAGTACGTCATAGATTCTATCGGCACCGAATGATATTCCAACGCCGGATAGCCCTGACACTCCGAAAACACCCGTCAGATTGTCGTAACGGCCTCCTCCTGTGATGGAACCAATCTCAACATCAAGCGCCTTCACTTCTATGATGGTACCGGTATAATAGTTTAGTCCGCGAGCAAGAGACACATCCAGTTCAACACCGCAAGAGTGACCAAGATTCTCGAATCCCTCAAGGACTTCCCTCATTTCCTCAATACCCTTCATGCCGACTTCACTTCCTGCAAGAAGAGTCGAAAGCTGCTCAAGTTTCTCGTCGTTTGTACCCGAAAGTTCAAGAAGCGGACGAAGAGCAGCTATAGCTTCTTCGCTTAATCCTTTCTCACGGAGTTCGGCATTGACATTATCGATACCTATCTTGTCAATCTTGTCAATAGCCACAGTTATATCCACAATCTTATCTGCCTCTCCTATTGTCTCAGCGATACCGGTAAGAATTTTCCGGTTATTAACATGAATACACGTGCGAATACCGAGTTTATCCATAACGTAGTCGATGAGTGAAAGGAGCTCCACTTCATTTGAGAGTGAATCAGATCCCACTACGTCTGCATCACACTGATAGAACTCACGGTAACGCCCCTTTTGCGGACGGTCGGCACGCCAGACCGGTTGAATCTGAAATCTCTTGAATGGCATCTGAATCTCATTGCGGTGCTGCACCACAAAGCGAGCGAAGGGCACTGTCAGGTCGTAACGAAGACCTTTCTCACAAAGCTGATTTGTAAGTTTAGGAAGATTTCGGGCTTCAAGATCGGAAGGGACGACATCTTTCATGAAATCGCCGGAATTAAGAATCTTGAAAAGGAGTTTATCTCCCTCTTCGCCATATTTTCCCATCAGTGTAGACAGATTCTCCATGGCAGGAGTCTCGATCTGTCGATAACCAAAAAGACGGAATGCCTCACGGATAGTATCGAAAATGTAGTTTCTGCGAGCCATTTCTACCGGAGAAAAGTCGCGCGTTCCTTTTGGTATGCTTGGTTTTTGTGCCATATTCTTTATAATATATTCTTTATAATAATAGAATTAAAATCAAATTATGACTGGATGGAAGCCATCTTTCGAAATGTAGATGGAGAATATCCCGTCAGATGCTTAAAATATTTGCCAAAGAAAGACTGATTGGCAAAATTAAGCTTATTTGATATCTCCTGAATAGTGAGGGCAGACTCTGCAAGCATAATCTTTGCTTCCATTATTACATAATGATCTATAAGTTCACTTGCAGTATGTCCTGTGATGTCTTTTGCAACAGCTGAAAGATGTTTTGGAGTCACACAAAGCTTGTCGGCATAGAAAGCAACGCTTCTTTCTGAACGGAAATTCATCAAGACTTCAATGATAAACTTTGATAGAATTTCTTCTTTACGCGACTGCGGCTTCTCGATACCGTCTTTTGAAACATAATGTTTTTCTATGATTTCGCAAAGCAATGCTTGTATAAGATTGCTTACTTTTGTCCTTTTAAGAGGTGAATTTGCAGCCTTAAGTTTCTCACCAATAATTCTCATATATTCCTGAATATCTAAAGAGTTTTCTTCAGATAGCTGGCTGATAGATTCAATAGGATTATGAATGATCAAAGGGAGAAGAGTTGAAATTTTTGGCATAATAGACTCAATCATCTCGAGATTACAACCTATAGCCTTAATCTTTACGGGACTCTTAGAATATAAAGAATGTACATATTGGTTAGGATTAAGAAGCATGAGACTGTTTTTACTGAATTTATACTTCTTTACCCCTATGCCTACCTCTCCTTCACCTTCAATGCAAAGAGCAATAGTAAGCCCGAGAACCCTAATTGGTGCTTCAGTGCTGTTTATAGCACTGTCGACCTCGTAATACACCGCATAAGTCTCCGGATTCGTGTTACCCGACTTTCTGTCGAAATATCGGGAAATATCTGTGATATCGTATGTCCTATTGAAATCAGAGGATATATTTTCAGTCATAATATTATCAGGTTACGGTGTTTTTAGAGTTCGAAGGATAGTCTCACATTGATCTGTCGACGGGTAAGATAGTTCGGGACAGCATATTGGATGCCGTTGACATCAGTCACCCAGTAATATCCACTTACATTCGAGATATCGAAAAGATTAAAAACATCAAGGGCAAGTGAGATATCCTTAAAATGTCGCCAGAAATTATAAGGACGCACACCATCTTGCTCACCTCCAACGAGGCGATATGAGAATCCTATGTCAACTCTCTTATAAGCCGGAGCTCTAAAGTAACTAACCGAACGGCTCACATGTGGAGCAGTCATCGTAAGACCATCCGAGAAAATGCCTCGAAGTGAGAACTTCAATTTTGGGAATTTTGGGAAGTAGTCAGTGAAAAAAAGACCTAATGAATATCTTTGGTCGCTTGGGAGAGGTGTTTTCACCCCGTCGAGATTCTGCTGAGTGTTCATCAGCGAGAAAGATATCCAAGAGTCAGACCCTTCTACAAATTGTCCGAATAGCTTCATGTCCAGACCCATCACATAGCCTTTTGAATCATTGACGCCGGTATAATCTATTTTTAGATTGTCATATTCATATGATATCAACCGAGAAAGAGCCTTATAGTATGCCTCACCTGTCAGTTTGAACGGACGATCCATCGCACGGAAAGTATAGTCAGTTCCAATTATGAACTGAAGACTCTGAGGCGACTTAATATTCTTGTTAAGCTGAATAAAACCATTCCCGAGTTCATCGGTGACTGTCGCTCGATATTCCTTATAGAAAGGAGACTGGTAGTAAAGACCAACGGCGGCTCGGAAAGTCAGTTGATTATTGTCGATTGGTGCTACACTGATATTGGCACGCGGTGAAACAAGGAATTCCTTATTGAAATCCCAATAAGAAAAGCGTAGTCCGGCGTTGAGAGTAATATAGGCTTTAGATGTCTCAAAGTAAAGGGCATCTTCAGCAAAAAGCGCAAATCGGTTAGCCTGCATATCCTGCCGAGATGAGAGATTGTAGATCAAATGCACTCCTTCCGGCTGAGTAGGAAGGGAGTATCCAGCAGAATCCCGCCACTCCCACTCCTTAGATCGGTCGCGGAAGGATTCATGTTGATAAGTAAAACCATAAGTGATGTTGTTATTCTTAATTCTGGTAGTTCCACGCAGTAAGCCTTGTATCACAGATGCACGCAAACGGTTGCGAGCATGCTCCATATACTTTCCAACACCCAATTCGCCGCCAACAGCATTATCGCCGCCGGTTCCTGCCTGATTGAGCCAATATTCACCAGAGATGTCATAGCTGACCAGCTCATCAGTCAGAAAACCAGAAATGCCAAACGTGAATGAAGAAGCTCTATTTTTTTTATATGTAGCGCTAAGAGCTCCGAGATAAGTCTGGAAGCGGTCTTTTTCAAAACCGTCAAAATAAACCTTAAAGGATTTTACGTTATCAGACGTTCCAAATGTCGTCTCACGATCAGTCGGAGTAAAATTATAATTATTGAGAGCAATATTGCCAAGAAAATTAAAACTTAGTTTATTTGAAGTTTTCCATGTAACATTGGTCTGATAATCAAAAAAACTTGGATCGTACTCCCCTCTCGTCTCAAGACTGCTCAGAAGAGAATTATTCTTTTTAAATCGTACGCCATGCAACATTGATATTTTACCTGAATTTTGACCTAAAGCCAGGGAGGCTCCCATCAGACTACCCATTACTTTTAGTTCAAAAGCTTCCGGATCGCGATAAGATATATCAAGAACAGAAGACATTTTATCGGCATAACGTGCCGGGAAGCCACCTGAAGAAAACTTAAGATTTCCTACCATGTCCGGATTAATAATTGACAGGCCCTCTTGCTGTCCGCTCTTCATGAGCTGAGGACGGTAAATCTCAACTCCATTAATATAAACAGAATTTTCATCAAACGTTCCCCCTCTGACAGAATATTGAGATGTCATCTCATTGTTTGAATTTACCCCGGGCATAGTAGCAATGACCGCCTCAACACTTCCTCCACTTACATCCGGAGAAAGCTTGAACGATTCAGCATCGAAAGTCTGCATACCATTGATATTGCTTCTGAATCCCTCTACTTGCACTTCATCAAGCAACTTAGCGTCTGTATAAAGACGCACATTGAGGGTAACCTCTCCTTTAGCATCAAGAAGCATGCGCTCCACTGTCTTGAACCCTATACAACTGAAAACTACAGTTATTGTGTCTTTTTCCGCAACACTAAGGGAATATTTTCCTTCTAAATCTGTATTAGTACCTATTGCTGTGCCCTTTATCTGTACTGTACCGAATTCAATAGGTTTGTCATCACCGTCGACGACTTTACCGGAAATGCGGACGTTCTCCGCCATCAAAGAGCAGACGAACACAGAAAAAAACAATGCCAAAAATAGTCTGAATCCATTCATACATTAATAAACGTAGGAGAAAGGTCAGTTCGTATACAAATTGGTCAATATTTCCGAAAGATATTATAAAATCAAGAATACCATCACTGTCGGCAGGACAAAAAAAGAGGACCCACATCTCTGTGAGTCCTCATAAGGCGGCGATTACCTACTCTCCCGCTT
>CAYSMP010000099.1:0-14910 GCA_964432215.1 uncultured Sangeribacter sp. | reverse complement strand
TGGCAGCGAAATGCTTTACTGTAGCGATAGTCTTGTAATGCTTCGGGTCGTCGCCCTGCATACCCTTGATATACTCCACTGCAATCTTACCTGTGAGGAATGGATCTTCACCATAATTTTCTTCATCGCGTCCCCAGCGAGGGTCACGGCTCATGTTGATTGTCGGGCACCAGTAGATAAGCCCTTTCCCCTTATCCTTATTGTAGATACGGGCTTCATCGGAAATGGCAGTGGCGGTCTGGAATATGAGAGGAAGGTTCCAAGTGGAAGACATAGCTTTGGAAGAGGGGAATGAGGTAGCCAATCCTGAACGGGCCACTCCGTGGAGAGCCTCGTTCCAATAGTTGTAGTCTTTCACTCCGAGTCGCATTACAGCGTCAGTGCCGTGGCCTACTTGGTTGATTTTCTCATCAAGAGTCATGCGCGATACGAGATCGGCGGCGCGCTCGGTAGGCGATAAAGATTCATCTTGATATGGATATGTCTGGGCGTATATGCCGGAACTTGCCAGTAGCGCTACGATTAATAATGGTATTTTTTTCATAATTTATATCTGTACTGTTATTTTTTTGAGGTCGGCGTCACTGCTGGAGCCGCCTACAAGGATTTCATATTTGCCGGGGATGACATTCATCAATCCGCTTGCTTCATCCCATGTCTCGAAGAGGTCGAGGGGGAGTGGAATCTCAACTTCCTTCGACTGCCCTGCTTCCAAATCAACACGGGCATAACCACGAAGTGATTTTGATGGACCATCGATATCTTCGGGACGCTTGATGTAGAGCTCCACGGTCTCGGTGCCACAGCATTTTCCTTTGTTAGATACTTTCACTTTGACTGATTTGCCGTCGTATTTCACTTTGTCGTAAGCGAATGTCGTGTAGCCGAGGCCATAGCCGAATGGATAGAGGGGTTCATCTTTAAGATAGCGATAGGTACGTCCTGACATAGAGTAATCGTTGTAGTCGGGCAGCTGGTGGTCGCCGCTATAGAAAGTAATGGGAAGTTTTCCGGAAGGATTGACGTCGCCATAAATAATCTCTGCCACTGCGAGACCTCCTTGCTCACCCGGGTACCACGCCTGGAGGATTGCGTTGCAGATTTCGTTTTCAGGAGTGAGAGCCACTGCGCTTCCGCTGCAATTGACAAGCACTACCTTTACACCTGCATCATGAAGGGCTGCAATTATCTTGCGCTGGCACTCGGGGAGCTCAATGCTTGTGCGGTCGCCACCCTTGAAACCGGGTTCGTTGACCGATGCCTGTTCCCTCTCAAGAGCAGGGGAAATGCCACCAACGAAAAGAACAACATCAGCATCCTTAGCATCTCCAAGAAGAGACTGCATATCAGTTGGCTTTGAACGGAGAAGATCGACGTTAAGAGTAGCGTCGTCAGCAAGCTGCATATAGTCAATTTCAACATCATATTTCTTGCCTGTCTCAACCTTCAAATCGAGTGAGCGGAATCCGAGAGGATCGGCCTTCCAGCGATTATGGATAGTATCGCCGTTGACGATTATTCTCAGTCCATCGTCGTTGTTGAAAGCCAAGTCGAGCACCTCATCTTTCTCAGCTACGAATGATCCTTTCAGCTGAAGAGTAAAGTCGGTAAGGTTTACTCCACCGGTGAAAGCAGTATTACCTCCATTGTCGAGTTTTATAGCTGAAGCATAATACTCCTTAGCGGCAGGTGTGCCCTCCATCTTGGTATTATTCCAATAGATGCCCTGCAGTCCTGGACGGCCATCGGGAGCCACGAACTTGTCCATTATACTTTCATCCTCAGTCATGGCAGTGTGAGTACATCCCTTGCGGAAAGGAATATCGTGAGCGCAGAGATGGCGCAGCCCCTCAAGGATAGTTACGGTGTGGGCAGGCTGTCCGTAATATATTCCCCACTGCATTGTGGAGTCGGCTGCATTTGGGCCGATTACCATTATCTTATCTGTTTTCCTAAGAGGGAGAACACCATCGTTTTTAAGGAGCACACACTGTTCGCGAGCCATATCAAGAGCGAGTTTACGATGACGTGGGGAAGAAATCACTTCTTTGCCTATTGAGCGCCAAGATACAATACTGTCGGCATCGAAATCGCCAAGGCGGAAACGCTCTGCAAGGAGGCGACAGATGCTTTTGTCGACATCCTTTTCAGAGAGGTGTCCGCTTCTGACAGCCTCAGGTATAGTCTTATAGATTTGGCCGCACTCTACATCGGTGCCTGACTTGACTGCCAAGGCAGAGGCTTGCGGAGCATCGGCGCTGACACCATGAGCCCCTTTGCGGAAAAAGTCGGTGATTGCGCCGCAGTCACTTACAACGATGCCATCGAATCCCCACTGGTTGCGGAGTATCTGCTGCAGGAGATTGTCGGAACCGCAGCAGGGTTCTCCGTCATTACGATGGTAGGCACACATCACTTCGCGGACGCCACCATCTACAAGAGTTTCAAAGGCGGGCATATAAGTCTCCCATATATCGCGTTGGCTTAGATCTGTCAGATTCATAGAGTGGCGCTGATATTCAGGGCCACTGTGGATGGCAAAGTGTTTTGCACATGCCAATAGTTTGATGAAGCCGTGATCGTCGGGTTCGCCCTGGAGTGCCTTGACAACCCTGAGACCCATACGGCCATTCATGTAAGGATCCTCTCCATAGGATTCCTGACCGCGTCCCCATCGAGGGTCGCGGAATATATTTACGGTCGGTGTCCAGACACTGACACCTTTGTATTTTCCTGTCTTTCCTTCGGCGCGGGCAAGATTATTTTTTGCCCTCATTTCGTCGCTGACAGCTGTGAATACATTTCCGATGAGGTCATCGTCGAAAGAGGCTGCCATGCCGATACAACTTGGAAAGACGGTGCTGATACCGTTTCGAGCCACGCCATGCAATCCTTCGCTCCACCATTCAAACGCAGGAATGTCAAGGCGTGGGATGGCAGGGGAGGAATTCATCATAAGTTTAGTTTTCTCCTCCAGTGTCAGTCTTGCACACAAATCAGCGGCACGCTCTTCAGGACTAAGGGAGGTGTCTTTGTAGGCAGGAATCTGAGAATAAAGGGAAAGAGATGAGAAGAGAGTCATGCAAAGTGCAAGATACTTTATGTTCATGATATTATTATGGAAATTTTTTCTAAAAAGGGCCGTATTTATCTATCAAATACGGCCCTACCAATTAACCTAAAACGTTATCAATCTACTTCTTGATAAACTTAATGTATTAACCTACAAGAAAAAATACTGTATATATATATTGTGTGTGTGGATTTATTTCCGGATCATCTTCTGGCCGTTGCTGAGGATGATGAGGCCCTTGTAGTTGGAGTCAACTTCAACACCGAGGACATTGTAAGCCTTTGTAGGAGCATCCTGGGTCATGACATTCCCAACGCCTGCACCGAAGCTGCCGTCGAGGCTGAAACCAAGACCGAGTACGTTGACAGTATATTTGTTGCTGACGGGCTCGATGAATGTGATTTTGAAGATTTTCTTGCCCTCATCAAGCTTGACGTTGTCGATAACGGCATTTGTGAAGGTGTTCCACTGGCCGGTCATATATGGTTCGCAGTCGAGAGAATAGCTCCATTCTGCCACTGCCTCTGCAGAGTCAGCCTCATAAGCATCCTTGTCGTAGATGTCGAAATTAAGCTGGGGCTGTTCGCCATCATTCATCTTGCCACCGAGCTGCACGTTGAGTGCATAGTTGCCGTTTTGAGTTACGTTAAGTTCGAAAGTATCAAACTGACCATTGCGGTAGTCACCAAGAAGAGGACACTCAGCACCATCATTGATGAGTTCTTCATCAACACGGCAATTAGCCTTAGTCTCAAGTTTGCCGCTGATGCCGGCGCGAGTGTAGAGGTCAAGCCATCCGGGAATGTCATTGTCCATCTTAAGCTCATCGAAAATAGCAATAATATCGGTAGACTCTGTGACGATCAGAGTGTAGGGATTCTCTTCATATACATCGCCATTGATCTCCCAGTTAGCAAACTTATAGCCGGAGTTTGCAGTGGCAGTAATAGTGACTTCAGATCCTTCGAGATAAGTATCCTGCTTGGGGCTGAAAACGATGCTGCCTGCTTCGTCGCCCGGATCTACCATTGGGTAGAGAGAGTAGGTGATGATGCTTTCGCGTGCCTCGAATACGAATTCACGGAGGTTGACTGTGCTTGCTGTGCCTCCACGCTCATTAAGGAAGCGGATGCCAAAAGTATATTCACCTGCTTCAAGGGGATCTTCGATGAAAATGGATACGGGAACAAAATTTTGCCACCCCTTATTGTTGTTGGCAACATTATATGTTGTGCTCCAAGCTACATCTCCGTCTTTGTTGGTAAGGCTGAATTCAACGGAAGTGCCGTCAATCTTACAAGCTTCCTCAAAACTGATGATGTAGGGGGAGGTGACAGTATTATTGAGCTTCAGTTCGGCATAATCGTCGTTGCACATATTGTCGAACTGGATTAAGCCGTTGTCTTCTTTGAAGCGTGCTTTGGGCTCAGAGCCATCTCCGGGGAGGGTTGCGATAGTCACGACAGAGTATTCACCGTCGATTTTCAGAGGTTCCGTGTTTGGAATGTCCTGTACTGTCTGTGCGCTGGCTGCCAAGGCAACTGCTGCAAGACCAAAGAGAAAAGTTGATCTCATGTAATAAAGGTTTTAAGAAATTAGTAAATTATTTTATGATTATTTTTTTTCCATTGTGGATGTAAATGCCGGGAATATTATGGTCGCTGACTCTGATACCTTGCATATTATACCAAACCTCACTGTCGGAAGTGGATACATGCATGGGAATTTCTTCTACAGCGTTTAAGCCGTTGCCGGTAGTATAAAGGAAAATCTTACACCAAGGATTGTTGCCCTTCCACGTCATGGTAAGATTATCTTTGGCTCCGTTTTCAATAGGGATGTCTATGGTAACCTCTTCAGAACCTTTAGGAAGAATATACTCGCCTTCGTCGAAACTCTTGCCATTGAGTTCCACAAGACTGGCATCATCGAAGTTGTCCATATCGTAGCGGGCATGTCCTTGAATTCTGATCCAAGTGATCTTTGCTCCGGCTGGAAGTGTGATGAGGTGTTGCTGGTCGCGTCCCATGCCGATATATTCGCCACTTGTAGTGTAGCCCCCACCTACACTGTTTGAGATAGATACTCCATTTCCAAACGACCAAGCGTTACCTTCGCGTGTGAGCTTGCTTATTTCGTAGAAATCCTGTACCGGGTCATATTCATAAATTCCACCTTTCACAACTCCCCCTTCGTTTTGAGCTTCGGTGATGTGCTTCACGATGCTTGCCATGTAGACTTCCAGCATTGTGTAGCCTTCTTCATTGGTAATATTTCTGTCGGCTGCATCATTGGGGTTGAGTCCGTTGGCTATTTCCCACTCATCCGGCATGCCATCGCCATCTGTGTCGATGGGAGCGTCATAGCTGTTGAGTGTAGGCCAAGCGCTCCAATCAGCAGGGGCATCTGAGGGTTTGTTGTCGTCTTGCGAATTTATGAAACCCTTACTGTTGCCTTTTCCTGTGTAGGTAGCCAATCCATCGCGCACGTCGCTCACCATAAGAGCGTCGTGACTATCACGGCTGAGTGAAGCACCGGCGTAGCCGAGTACTTTTTCATAGGCCTCTTCAGCAGAGTGGGTGGTAGTGTAGATGAAATCAATTGGCTCGTCGAGTCGTATATCTTTCTTCACCTGATCATTCCAAGTGCCGTCGGTAGCTGAGGCAGATTTGTCAATCTGGTTATACATCCCATAGTTCCAATTATCTTTTGTCACATCGGCATATTTGGTATTGACATTGCCGTCAACATAATAGGTGCCCCAAACGTCAAGCATCGGACTATAAGCAGGGTAAGTATCACCGTACGACTTTGTGCGTATACCTACTCCGGCAATGCGGCGCCCTTTGTTGCCGGTAGGAGTGGCAGGACCCGGCTTATAATAGTTGTTGACGATATTGACATTCATCCCTTCGCCGCCATAGCAACCGTTACCTCCCCAGTTGTACATAACGCAGTTGCGCATATCTACTCTTTCATCGGTCTGGGTTGATGGGCGACCACCCAAACGAGGAGTGCGGCTGCTATGATGGGCAATAAGGTTATGATGGAAAGATGCGCCGGAGCCCCCTACGATTCCTCCATATCCGTGGTTGCCTTTGGAGTGTCCGGCATTTACAAGACTCTGGCTGATGATGGTCCACTGGACAGTCGAGTTGACATTTCCATATATAGAGCAAGCTTCGTCAATGCTCCAACTTACAGAGCAGTGGTCTATGATAATATCGTGGCCATCGTTGCCGCCGAGTCCATCCCAACCATCAGCTCCGTTTGCTTTTACATTCTTATTGCCGAGACGAAATCTTGTATATCTTATAATGGTGTTCGATCCTACATAGACAGGATAATCAGCAAGGCATATTCCGTCGCCCGGGGCAGTCTGTCCTGCCAGTGTAGTATTGTCTGAGATCTTAATAGCGCTATTGAGATGAATAGTGCCGGAGACATCAAATACGATTGTGCGTGGACCGAGTTGCGAAAGAGCCCAGCGGAGTGAGCCTTTAGCATTATTGTCTTTTAGATTGGTTACGTGATAGACATTGCCACCTCGTCCTCCCGTAGTATATCTGCCAAAACCCTCTGCACCCGGAAATGCGGGTACTTTCTCTTCTGCCATAAGATTGGTGCTTCCTATTAAGGAGGCTCCCAAGGCAAGCATTGCAAAAGTGTGGTGTAGATTTACTTTCATGATGTCTTCGTTTTTTCTGATGCAAAATTATATCTTTAAGGCCTCTTTGATGGTAAAAAAATTGTCGGAAAATTACTCTCGGAAGGGATAAAATTGTACGGATGATAGAAATATACCCTAAATTAAGGAGCAAAAAATGCTCCGGGCTTGGGGCGCCGGAGCATTGAGATTGATTATATCAGGTCTGCTTATTTTGTTACAATCTTTTCGCGCTTTGCAGTGCCGTCGGCATTGCGGCTGACTTTTATTACTACACCCTTTGCATCACCGCTTACGCGTACGCCCTGCAGATTGTAGTATTCAGTCCGGTTTACATCGGTGCCAATGATGTCGAGACCGGTAGTCTCCAGATTAGCAATCTTACCGCGACAGCCGTTGGCGTTGATGGCAGCCACTGAATATTGCTTCAGATCATCAGATGGCTCCGGATTGAAGCTTGTCTCTGGAGTGTAGCCTACGAATTTTCCATCGTAGTATACGATATATCCGGAAGCACCTTCCACTGCCTTCCAAACGATTGAGCCATTCTCGTCTACGTTAGCTTCGGGAGCCTCACACTCAGCTACCAGAGCCGCTGCATCCCAAGAGTTGAGACCTCCAAGCACATTGCGGACTGTGAAATGGTCGGCATATTCCTCCGGAAGGATCGGGGAGTAAGTGTTTAGGCTGGAAGCGGAATTGACACGTGTGCTGAGATCGAGCGGATTGCCGTCGGCATCCATGGAATTGTATTCGAAGAAGTGAGTAATAAGATCGCTCATGCGTCCCCATCCTCCTGCGCTTGGAAGAGCTTTCATAGTGGTGTTGAGGTAGAATGCGCGAGGTTCGTTCGACCAAGGACGACCGAGGTCGTAAGGACCAACTCCGTCGATAGTACAATGCTGGAATACATAGCCGTATTTGTTTGCAGGTGATGTAGCGGGAGCTACTATGTAGCCACCACCAATCTCATGCATGAGGGTACAATGGTCGAAGTAGTGATCACCGCCGCCACAGATGTAGTCTACATTGCCGTGAATTGTCACGTTGTACCAATATCCACGGTCTCCTGTTACCTCTGTATCTTGAATAGACTGGAGAGTGACGTTTTTGAAGATGTCAAGTTCGCCACCATAATGAGCCACACCTACGCCTCCACGCTCTGCCTTTCCGAAGTCAAGGTCGTTGCGGATGGTAAGGTTTTCCATAAATATATTGGCTGAGCTGCGAGTAGAAACGACCGGGTTAGAGATACCTGTCTGCACACCGTGTATGAGGACTCCTGCCTCACTTTCACCAATCATGGAAACATTGTAGACCTTGCTGAATTCCAAAGCAGTACCTACGAGATCATAGTCACCATCCTTAAGGAAGATTATGCTCTGGAGATCGTCGCGGTTGCTGTTGGTGTTTTTGAGATCAGCTACAGCCGCACGCAATTCCTCAACATTGGAAACCACTGTGAATCTTTCAGCAGCGATAGGAGCTGCTAAGGCAGGAGAGCCGACTTTGAGAACGTGAGTGATATCCTTGTCGGTAGCATTTCCATATGTATCAGTGGCAGTTCCGGCAGGGATAGTCACTTCTACGTCGGTATTGTAAGGGAGATCCCAAACAGAGAAATTGAGTGATGTGCTTCCTCCCTCTGCCTTCACTTCTGTTCCATTTACAGTGATGGCAGTCTCATTCATTGCACAGTTGAACTGGAATGTCACCACTGCATGGTTGCGGTCTTCTACAGTGGTAGCTGAAGTCTTAACCAATTCGGGAGCTGTTGTAGGCACAACGGTCTCATATACAAATTCAAACCAAGCTACAGGCTGGCCGCCTCCTTCGAATGTGATTACGAAAGGTGTACCAGGCACATGATTTTCGACATTTACTACGAGATTAAGAGCATGGTCATTATCAACGCCTGTCTGGAAATCGCGAGCGGTAGGAACTCTCAGAGTTGCACCGTCGCTTGTGATAGAAGCAACGCGTCCGGGAGTATAATTGTCATAGAGAGCCGCCATCACAAACTGCTTCACCTTCATATCGGAAGGAGTGGTCAGGATGATAGGTTCATTATTCTTCATCTTGAACTGAGTGCCTGTCCAGCCGTCGTTTGCGTTGATGGAATATAAGCCATTATTCCATATACCATCGTCTCCGTTGTAGCCGCTATCATACTTAAGCACGTCTTTCTTGTCATTTTCAGATGGCTGATAGATAAATATATCTGAGAGGTTGATGCTGAAATTCTCTTTGAGAGTTCCTGCTGTGCCTTCGAAGGTGTAAGTAGCCGTGGTCTCGCCAGTCATTTCTCCGACAGCCTTTGTCGATGTACCATCAATAAAGGATGCCACTACTTCAGGAAGAGATGTGAATACATATCCTTCTATAGATACGCCATTCTTTTCAGAATTGATAGCTTCAATAGTTTTTTCATCGGCAATAAGTCCGTCAAAAGTAAGACCGGAAAGTACTATGCCACCAATATGGAATATGCGTACTTTGTATTCTGTCTGCTTGGCTGCGGTACCTTCTTCTACGTCGAGAGAAAGGTCTACTACGCAAGCTTCACCGTTAGCAGGAGTGGGAACTTCGATTGTACCCTCCTCGCTCACAAGAAGTTCCGCATCACCTATTTTAGCTTTCAATGCTGCATCGCGGTAAGCCACTTTCAAGGTGACGGTCTCCTTATCGTAATCCATCGGCAGATTGAAGGTGTAGTCATATCCTTCATAATCGATTGCCTCGACTCCTTCGACGGATATGTCGCTTAAGACAGCGAATTTGTCGCCGACTTTTGTAGAGGAATGGCTCTTATAGTTAGCCAGCCAACCGCTGCTTTCGCTATGGAAAGTGTATTTGATCGTCTTCTTGCCGGGAGTAAGGTATCCTTCAAGGTAGATATCGGCCTTGTGTATGCCATATATATTATAATATGTGTCCACTTCCTTCTTGCCGGTGGCTATATCAGTAATCTCAATCTCGAAATCACTTGCATTCTGGAACCAGTAGAAATCCATATGCAACTGGTAGACGCCTCCTTCTTTGACAAATATCTGTCCGGTAGCGCTGCAACCATTTCTTGCCCAACCGATATTGTCACCGTTGTTTTCTATTCTGAGTCCATCATATACCCAGCTTGGGTGGTTGATATCAATTTCGCCCGGCATTGTCATCCAGCCTTCGGGCACTTCTGCCGGGTCATCAGGCACGACAGTAGATCCGCCGTCGGTGCATACAAACTCGGGAGCCTTGAAGTTGAATGCCCAAGCGCGTCCTTCCCCAGGAGTAAAGGAGAACTTGATGTTTTTCACACCCTCTGACACCTTGCCTTCAAGAGGGAAGTCGAAAGGTTCCCATTTATAGCTGTTTGTGGGAGCTACAGTATTACAGGAAGCCTCAACAACATTAGTCTCGGCATCCATGACCTCGATCTTCAGCATAGCGCCATTACCGGTGGCCCAATCGAGAGGAACGATAGCTTTGTAAGTTCCAGCCTTGTCTACGTAGACATTCTTGAAAATCAGAGCAGAACCCTCAAATGCGTTGCAGAAGTTCTTGTCGCCGTCGGCACCTTCCACATTCATGTTGCCTTCCCAGATATAGTTTTCTTCATCCTGAGTGTCGGGGACTGCGAGGATACCCGGAATATGGAAATAATATGGATCGACAGTGGTATCGGCTATACCTGAGATGCAGACTTCACTCAGACCGACCTCGCGAGCCTTTCCGGCATCACCGTAAAGATAGAATTTAAGGGCGAGCTCACCTTTGACTGCTGGTATATCGGTGAGTTCATAAGACAGAGAATAATCTTTGTCGGCATCTTTCTCTTCATTTTCCTCTACGCGGACAGGAATTATGCCTTCAGCGATTGAGTAGGAAGCATCCCCAACTTCAGCGACGATATCCATACGTGCGTTTCCGGTCTTAATCGCACCGGTGTTGAGAGTAAGAAGTGTCGGCGTGAAAGGAGCTTCCGTGGTCAGAGTAAACTTGACGAAATCTGACTCAACCGGAGTGGCGGATATGGAAGAATTCCATGTAGTCAGCTTAATCTCGCCGGATGCCGGTTTGGCAGTGCGCACTCTGTTGGAGGTGATTCCTCCTTCGAATGAAAGGTTGGAAGATGAGATGACATCAGTATTGCTTACATCAGCAACGACGTCACTAAAAACTTTCTCTCCGAGATGCCATGTAGCTGAGACGGCATTTTCGTCGTCGGCAGCGGCCCTCATCACGGAGCTGAGACCTGAAGCTGCATAAGCTCCGACTGCGGCGAGAGCAAAGGCAGAAAGTCCCATCACTACTTTGTTCAGTTTTTTCATGATAGTTAAGAGTTAATAATAAATATCTGCAAAATTATCTCATTTCGTTGCAAATAAGGGAGAGAATTTATCGGAAATCGTGTAATAACATTATATGGAGTGTTTTTTGACATTTTAGGTATAATATTTGGTCATATTTCAGAAATTTATTAATTTTACTATTCATCTTTCGCAAAAGTAAAAGATGAGGGTGATGATGTTATTTGGTTATGGGATTACAGCTTAAAAAAGAAGACATTATGAAGCGTAGGATGAGTAGGATTTTAATTTTTATCCTGACATATATATTTACCGTTGCAAGCGGATATTCCATCCCGGGCAATAAAGCAAGGACGTTCGATATGAAGGATGGCCTGCCATCGATCAACATATCATTGGTGAGGCAAGACGACAAGGGGCTTATCTGGATCGGCACATGGAATGGTCTCTCTTTTTTCAATGGGGAACGTTTTTATACGTTCCGAAGCGACGATTTGAAGGGAAGGTTATCGACCAACCGTATTCATTCTTTACTACCCGACAGTGTTGACAATGTATGGTTTCTGACCTACGACAGAAAACTCAATTTGCTCGACAAAGATAAGGGTCGACTGATAACAATTTCAGAAATATTACCTGAGGAAACCAAGCTTCCAGACTTTCGTGATTTATATCGTAGCCGTGATGCTATGTGGGCCGTCTCTTATGATGAGAAGGATCTGGCAAAAATCACATATAATGATAAGTCTCCACATGGATATGATATAGAACTTCTCTCTACTTCCGACCTTATGCCGGGGTCTACTAAATTTCTGGGGGTAATAAGTGGATCCAATGGAGAGAGTTGGATTGTCACCGACAAAAAGACATTTCTTGAAGGCTCTAAGCTTGCCGTATCCGGAGAAGTGATAGGAATCGCGGAAGCTGACGGGAAAAGTTTTCTTGTGACCAAAGAAGGCAATATGTCTTCACTGACCGGCAGTCAACTTAAGGAAGAAACTCCACTTAAAGATTTCGGTAAGATAACAGGGGTGGTCAGGATCAACAATTCCTATATAGGTGTAGCGACTACCAATGGGTATGCCGTCTATAATATTAAGACCAGACAGTGGCAGAAATATAATATAGAAGGGGGGGTGACTAATATTTTCTCCGACAGCAATAATCGTATTTGGATGTTTGGCGGACAAGGGGAAATCTTGATGGCATCAGGAAGTGCTGCCCCGGAGGCTATCCAATTTGAGCAGAGTTCGAAACAAGGTACGATTTTCTTTACGCCCTTGATATATGAAGATCGTTACGGTACGGTATGGCTTGCTCAGGATAAAGGCCAATTGGGTTATTATGACGAGACAAAAAGAAAAATCGTTCCCAATCCGGTTATCGTCCCCAAGCTGAGATACAATGCGTTGCCGATGGTAGAGAGATACTTTATAGATCAGAGCGGAGATTTATGGCTAATATCGTCGAGTGGATTGTCGTTTGTCAACTTCACATATCATAATTTCAAGGATTTTCCAATCGAGGATAACTATGAGACTCGCTCTGTGCTTGCAACCCGCGATGGATCACTGCTGGCGGGTTCGGTCAATGGTGTGCTTACGAAGTATGGTCCTGATGGAAAGCTGATAGGGTATCTTTCGCATACTCCGATAGGAGATTCCGGGGGTCGACTGCTTGTGACACCAGAGTATAAGAGATTTTCAAATAGAATTTATGCTTTGCACGAAGATCTTAATGGCAACATATGGGTAGGAACTAAGGAATCGGGCCTCTATACCATTACTCCTGACGGACGAGTGTTTCATTACAGTCCGTCAGGCTCGGGACACGGGCACATAGATAGTAATGCGTTCTATGGCTTTGATACTGATTCGAAAGGCAGACTATGGCTTGCCAGTTATGACAATGGCCCTTACCTTGTCTCGCTGAATCCGGATGGCTCTGCCACATTTACTGCATTAGCTGATCTGCCGGGATTTCCTAAGGATGAGAGTTTCAAGCAAGTACGCCGTATAACGCATAATGAAGATGGTCTGATAGTGATGTCTACCAATTCCGGGCTTCTTATACTGAAGGATGATTTCAAAACTCCTTCAGATATAAAATTCACTACATTGACTCCTGATTTTTCAAATAAGGAGAGTCTGAACACGGCAAATGTAATGCAGACTCTTTTTTCCAAGAACGGTTATGCCTTGGTCTCTCCAATGGGAGGAGAAGTGCAACGTATCGACAATGCTGATCTTGCAGAGGGGAAATTAAAATTCCATAATCCTGCTTCGAAAGAATTGTCGCGCATTTTGTCTCAAAGCAATGTCCAGTCGATGACAGAAGACCATGAGGGTAATTATTATTTTGTGAGGGATACCGATATAGTCAGATATTCTCCTTCCGACAGCACTATCAATATTCTCGGAAGTGGAATATTAGGGGAAGACTACGAATTTTCAGAGGGACTGCCGGCTGTAGGTCCGGATGGAAGTTTATATTTCAGTGCAATGGGTACAGTTGTGAAACTGGATCCTCAGAATATAAGCAAGGAATCCACCACTCCCTCAATTGTCTTCACAAGCATGCAAATGCCGGAAAACGGACAGGAAAGTATACTCATACCTTCGGAAAAAATTGTCATTGAGCCGGGCAACCGTAATTTCTCACTGTCGTTTACATCTATAGACTATAAGGGTGTAGGTCAGACAGAATATGCATATAAGTTTGGTGATGATGGCGTATGGAACTATATAGGAACGGACAACACCCTCCGAATCTCCGGGCTTTCTCCGGGAACCCACCGATTGTATATAAAAAGCACCAATGAAGACGGCACTTGGTGTGACAATGAGGAATATATCGATATAGAGGTGAAACCACGCTTTGGCGAATCTATATGGGCTAAGCTTCTCTGGCTGCTGTTGGTATTGATTATGATAGGTGCAGGAGTATGGATCTACACTTCTCAACGCCGCAACCGCCTTATGAATATGATGCGTAAGCGTGAACATGATTTTTATGTCAACGCAAGCCATAAGCTTCGCACTCCATTATCGCTGATTGGGTCGCCTGTCTATGAAGTGCTGAAGACAGAGACACTTTCAGAAGTGGGGCGTGAACATTTGGAGCGTGTGCGTCGTAATGCCAAGAATATGCTCAATGTGCTTAATTCGATGCTTGAATCAGAATTCAAAGCCTCCGGGCTTTATGATCCTGACACAGCCGGTGCCACCTCGGTAATGTCTGATGAGCGGCCGTCGTATATGACATCAGAGAATTGGCTGGAAGCAAAAGACAATGAGGAAGAAGAACAGAAGCAGGACATCACTATTCTTATAGTAGAGGATAATGATGATCTGAGAGGTTTCCTGCGCGATATCCTGCAAAGTAGATACAACATACTCACTGCCTCAAATGGCAAGGAGGGACTTGAGATTGCCGAGTCGGGCCAGCCTGACTTCATTCTTACCGATGTTACGATGCCGGAAATGGATGGCCTGACAATGGTCAAGAAGATAAAGACCCATAAGGAACTTAGCCATATTCCGATTATCGTGCTTTCCGCAAAAACTTCTATGGCTGACAAAATGGAGGGGCTGCGTTCAGGTATTGATGACTATATCTCAAAACCTTTCAGCGCTACCTATCTGCGTCAGCGCATTGCCAATATCATTGCCCAAAGGGCAATGCTGCAACGCTCCTTTATGGAAAAACTTGGAAGCAGGCTGAATCAGTCGGTGGATAAAGAGGTTGCAGAGACGGAAGAGCCTCAGAAATCTTCAGATGCAGAGACTGAAGCAACTCCGGCATCAGCTGCCAATGAGCGTCAGGAATATCGTCTCAGTGCACCTCAGATCATAGAGGAAGATCATCTG
>CAYSMP010000098.1:0-15019 GCA_964432215.1 uncultured Sangeribacter sp. | reverse complement strand
TTTCAATAATGAATTCAATTTCTTTTGTAAATGAAAATTGTCTTGGCAGGAAAAAATTCTGTAGAAATGAGTTTATTTTAAAATTTTATTGTTAACTTTGTCATTCTAAGTAGCAGATAATTTAATACGTATTGGTTTTACAATGTATAAAAAATCAAATATGATAAGATTTTGGTAACTTTTGTTACTATAATACTTCTTACATATTTAACAATATAGATAGTAGAATTAATATATATTACAAGGACTGAAATATAAATATGACCAAAAGAAATTTGTGAAGTGATGAAATATAAATTAAAAACTATCGGGATTCTTTTTTGCGGGGTCATTATTTATACGATAATATTTCAAATCCAGAGGGGGTTCTTTACATATTCGATAGTGCATTCCAGAATTGTACTAATCTAATAGAAATGCGCTATCCCGATAGCCTTTTAGAGATCGGCTATTGGGGTCTCGCAAACAATCTTCACTTAAGAAGATTTATATGGGATCCTCAATATATTTCATATGCCCATATCTTTTGGAGGGAAGTGCAAATGTTGAGGAGATTCGCATAGCTGCCGTTACTCCTCCTACGGTTTACGAATTTTACTTTACCACGAAATATTATTCCAACATTAATCTGTATGTGCCTGACGAATCTGTTGCTGACTATGAAATGGCATCACCATGGAATAAGTGTAATATAATCGGTGGAGGTTCGAACGTTAATTCAATTTCGATCGATACAGAGAGCAGTTCTGATGATATTTACACCATAAATGGAGTAAGGGTTACAGACACAACTAATCTTCCTAAAGGTATATATATCAAAAATGGGAAGAAAATTATACGTTGACAATTACTTTAATAAGTAAAGTTTATTTAAAAATAGGTGTTTGTTTTAATAGGTAGGTGCTGTCTAATAATGAAAATTGGACAGCACCTTACTTATGATTATTTGTACTCGAAGGGGAGGGTGTGGCGTATGTCGGTGGAGGAGGCGCCGATGAGAGCGTTGAATTTGCCCGGTTCGGCTACCCATGCGTGAGCTTTGTCGTCGAAGAATTTCAGGGCTTCGGGGGTGATTTCGAATTTAACTGTTTTTGTTTCTCCGGGTGCAATTTTCACTTTGTCGAAGCCTTTAAGTTCCTTTACCGGGCGGGGAAGGGATGACTTTAGGTCGGAAATGTAAAGCTGCACTATCTCGCTTCCTTCTCGATTGCCAGTGTTGGTGACAGGAACTTCGATTTCAATTTTCCCGTTTTCATCGATGATTTTGCCAGATGCTACAGGCGTACCATACTCAAAATTGGTATAGCTGAGTCCGTATCCGAATGGGAAGAGGGCAGGAATCTTCTTTGTGTCGTGCCAGCGGTAACCCACAAGAATATCCTCTTTATATGTCTGGTGAGGTTTCTTGCCACCTTCTATCACCGACCCCGGGATCGCTACAAAATCAGCGTCGCCTGACTCGATGCCGGGGTAAGAGATTTCTCCATAGAAATTAGCTCCACAGTCTTCTAACTTTGCGGGGATGGAATAGGGGAGTTTTCCCGACGGATTGACGTTTCCTGCAATCACATCTGCGATAGTGGCACCACCCATAGTGCCGAGATATGAAGTATGCATGATAGCAGGCACTTTCTTTGCCCAAGGCATTCCATATGCATTTCCGGCGATGTTGGCAATTACCACATTGGGATTGACTGCCAGAAGCTCTTCGATGAGCTGATTCTGGCCGAATGGAAGCTCATACTCACGTCGGTCAGTGCTCTCGCAGTCTTGCCAAGCATTTTTGTTGAGTCCACCAATATATATCACTAAATCGGCATCTTTTGCCATAGCAACCGCTTCTGCGCGCAGTTTATCCTGCTCTTCCTGTGGGATTATATCCTCTGCTTCGTAGAGTGTACGTCCGCAGGTGTAGCCGGGAGCATATTTCACCTTGTCGCCCCATAGAGCCTGCAGGGCTGAGAGGGGAGAGACATAGTCTTTCGGCTTGAGTTCTGATGATCCTCCACCATCGGTAAGGCGTCTTACTGCATTGTCGCCAACTACAAGGATATTGTTATATTTAGACCCGTCGATAGGCAGGATTCCCGAATTCTTGAGGAGTACCACAGATTCGTCGCCGATAAGTTTCGCCGCAGCATAGTGTTCAGGTGTACATTTGGCTCCGAAAGGTTTGTATGTATTCATAGCAGTGCGGAATATAAGGCGGAGTATATTGCGTGCTTTCTCATCTACTGTGCTCTCCGGTACTTCTCCGCTCTTTATCATTTCAAGATAAGGGTTGGCCAGATAATAATCGTCATAGCCGAAAGCACTTTCACTCGTCAGGCCATTGGTGTAAGATCCCATTTCAATATCAAGACCATTGAGGGCAGCTTCCTTTGTGTCGTGTGCTCCCCCCCAGTCAGTAATCACCACGCCATCGAAACCCCACTCATCGCGGAGTATATCCTTTAGCAGACGATGATTGTGGCAGCAATGCTGATCCCATATCTTATTGTAAGCACCCATTATAGCCCATGCCCCACCTTCTTGAACAGCTTTTTTGAAAGCGGGGAGATAGATTTCGTAAAGAGCACGGTCACTGAGGTCTACATTGACAGTGCCACGCCATTTCTCCTGGTTGTTGAGAGCGAAATGCTTTACGCAAGCAGCCACTCCGTTTTTTTGGAGTTCCTGTACGTATGGCACTACCATCTCACCGGCAAGATACGGATCTTCGCCCATATATTCGAAATTGCGGCCATTGAGGGGAGTACGATAGATATTCACGCCTGGTCCGAGAAGCACATCTTTCTCGCGGTAGCGAGCTTCTTCTCCGACGCTTTTGCCGTAGAGCGCTGCGAGTTCTGGATTCCAAGTCGCTGCTAGAGCTGTGAGTGCAGGGAAAGCAGTTATGGAGTCGTTGGTCCATCCTGAATAGCCCCAGTCGTTCCAGTTTATTTCTGCGCGCACTCCGTGCGGGCCGTCGCTCATCCAGACTTCCGGAATACCGAGACGTTCCACACCGGGCGAAGAGAATTTACTCTGTGCGTGGCAGAGCGCAACTTTTTCTTCAAGAGTCATACGAGAAAGGGCGTCTTCTACACGCTTTTCGATAGGAGCGTTCCGGTCGAGATATGTGGGTTCGGAGGCAGATAGGGTTGCTGCGGTTGTCGCGATTGTGGTGGTCATAAGTATTTTGTTGAGTTTCATTGTTTAATGGTGTATTGGTTTGATGTTACCAAATGGACGCGCGAGGACGCGCCCGGAGGCGCTAATTACTCTGAGGGATGCGCGTGAGGGGCAGCAGAGGTGATGGTGGCGGTTGATTTTTTGAGTCCGGGGGAGGTAGCGGTCACCCGTATTTCCCCTTTGTCGCCGTTGTTTTGTACGATCACGAGGGCGCGCCCATAAAATGCTTTTTTGCGGTCGGATTTAAAAGGCTCAAGAGATATTGGCGAACCATTGTCTGTTCCGGCATTGAATCCACTCCCTTCTACTGAGAAATAGATATCGTTTTCTGCCCATGGGCAGAGATTGCCATTTTGGTCTACGACTTCCACCGCCACATAGCTGAGATCCGTGCCGTCAGCGTTGATTTCCGTGCGGTCCGGAGTAAGGCGTAGTGCATATGGTTCGGAAGCTGTAGAGATTGAAGCACGCTTTACTTCTTTGCCATCCTTATGGCTTACAGCTTCAAGAGTACCGGGCGTGAACGGAACGCGCCACCACACATGATAGGAATCCCCTTCTGGAGTCTTGGTGCCGAGTGATTCACCATTGAGGAATAGCTCAACTTCGTCGGCATTGTTGAAATACGCCCATACGTCGACATCTTCGCCTTCCTTCCAGTTCCAATGGGGGAACAGATGAAGCACATCCAGATCAGGACGCCAGCGGCTTTGGTACATATAGTAGGAATCCTTAGGATTACCTGCAAGGTCTACGAGTCCGAAATAGGAGCTCCGCGCAGGCCACCCGTAGGGTGTTGGCTCTCCGATATAGTCAAATCCGGTCCATACGAACTGCCCCATGATGAAGTCATTGTCTTCCACGTGCCGCATCGTGCCTTCATGAGTATTTCCCCAAGGTGCGTGGCAATTGTCGTAGGCTGAACAAGAGAAAGTCTCGTTGAAAAAAGGTTTGTCCCAACGCTCGGGCCAAAGATTTATGCTGTCGGAAGGCATCTGGTAGTAGCCGCGGGTCTGCAGTGCTGATACGCTTTCAGTCACTATGAAGGGTTTTCCGGGGAAGTTCTTGGGCACATCTTTAAACCAATCGTCGTGGTAGTTGAATCCGATTATGTCGAGAGCTCCCGAGCGGAAGAGATGGTTGCCCGGATTCGGTTCGTTGCATCCGGCCGTCACAGGACGTGTCGGGTCGAGCTCCCTTGTCATATCGGCCAGCTTTTTGGTAAGGAGTGAGTTGACACTCATCTCTTCCCCATCCTTAGCCAGCATTTCTGCGCCATGGCCGAAGTTAAGAATCAGGTTTGCCTGCTCGAGGCTCAGAGTGTCGGCGCTTGCGTCGCTCCACTGCTCGAGCACTTCATTGCCTATGCTCCACATAATGATACTCGGATGGTTGCGGTCGCGCACCACAAGGTCGGTCAGGTCACGCTCGTGCCAATCCGGGAAATAGCGGGAATAGTCGTGAGAAGTCTTCTTCTTGCGCCACATGTCGAAAGTCTCGTCCATCACCATCAGACCCAGCGAGTCGCAAAGTTCGAGGAGTTCAGGGGCAGGAGGATTGTGGGAAGAGCGGATAGCATTCGCTCCCATCTCCTTCATTATCTTAAGCTGCCTTGTGATGGCCGCCTTATTTACTACTGCTCCGAGAGCTCCTGCATCGTGGTGAAGGCATACACCGTTGATCTTCATTCGCTCTCCATTGAGTGAGAAGCCCTTTTCTGGGTCGAATTCCATGAAGCGGAATCCGGTTTTGGTTTCGAATCTGTCAATAGTCTGATTCTTAACCTTTATTTCGTTTACAACTGTGTATAGTGCAGGGGACTTTACCGACCATAGTTCGGGCCTTGACACGGTAAGGTTTTGCATCACTTCGCTTTTATTTCCAGGTTCGAGCACGAGAGGGGTGGATGTAGAGGCAACAATTGCATTAGCAGGGGAGTAGATAGTCGTCTCAAGTGTGGCATTGGTCTTTTTCTTTCCGTTGTTTTCTATATTGGTGATGACGGAAAGAGTTGCCGCCTCTTTAGTTACTTTGTCTTGACGGACGAAAGTTCCCCATTTTTGTACATGCACGGGATCCAGGATGCGCAACCAAACATGGCGGTAGATGCCACAACCGCTATACCAGCGAGAATTAGGTTGCTCAGTATTGTCTACTCTTACCGCTATCACGTTCTTTCCCGGTCGCAGCCATGGGGTAAGGTCGTAGCTGAAGGAGGCATAACCGTATGGACGGGTGCCAAGGCCGTGTCCGTTAATGTAGACAGTGGAATTCATATATGCACCATCGAAGTCGATATACACATCCTTCCCTTTCATTGAGGGAGTGAATGTAAATGTCTTCCTATACCACCCGATACCTCCAGGAAGGGCCCCACCCCCTGTGCCTGAAGGATTGTCTTGGCTAAACTCCCCTTCTATCGCCCAGTCATGTGGGAGGTTGAGGCTTCTCCAGTGGGTATCATCATGGTTTGGATCTGAAGCTCCCACCGGATTATCCAGTGAGAACTTCCATCCTTTATCGAAGTTAGTGGCCCGGCTGTCGCGTGCCGGCAAGGCGAGATGTACGCCGGCGAGCAGGAGGAGGGATATTAATAATAATTTTTTTTTCATTTTTCGGGATTAATCGGGATTTATCAAGATTAATCGAGATTAATCAGTATAAACGGGATTAATCTCGATATTTCTTGAGTTGCCACTTGATCACTCTTCAGATTTTTATCTTCACTTCGCTGCCGGAGTATTTCACGGTCTGGCCTTTGGCGTCGCGAGAGTATCCTACGGGAGTTTGAGGCGAAACTTTCACAACATTGAAAGTGCGCTCTTTAAGCATTCCAGGGAATTCACCCTTACGATCGCCTATAGTCAGAGTACCGGTCTTATCGTCGTAGCTCATCGGGATCATGGAGTAGGCACCCTTCTCGTAGTTGTAGTTGAGGTTTTCATCTTCGTAGAGAGTGAACTCACCGTTGTCGCCGGTGTATACGTAGAGGTTGATCACGTCGGCAGGTTTCTGGTCAGACCATTGCATTTCAGGTCCGAACGGAACGATAGCACCTGAACGTACGTAGAGCGGAAGTTTATCGTATGGTGCAGCAGCCACCACCGTCTCGCCGCCTCTTGAAGTCACTATGCCGGTATAGAAATCATACCAAGTGGCACCCTTCGGGAAATAAATTTCGCGTTGGCGTGCACCGTATTCATACACTGGCGCCACGAGGAATGCATTGCCAAACATATATTGATCACCGATATTGCGGGTAGCGGAATCAGCAGTAAATTCCATTACCATCGGACGCATTACAGTGTAGTCGTCGAAATGGGTCTTTCCGGCAAGCGAATAGATGTAAGGCATAAGATCGTAGCGTAGATTGGTGTAATATACCACTGACTTATAAGCCGGATGATCTTCAGGGGCGATATTGAAAATCTCGCGGTAGGGCCACTGTCCGTGAGCGCGGAAGAGGGGCGAGAATGCTCCAAACTGATACCAGCGGGTATTAAGCTCACGCCATTCCTTGAGGTCGGGGTTCTCCTTGCCTGTCTTAAGGTATTCTCCCTGGGCTTTTGCGTATCGGTCTTCCACGCAGAAACCGCCGATATCCATAGTCCACCAAGGTATGCCACTCATGGCAAAGTTCAGGCCGGCTGAAATCTGGGCCTTCATGTCTTCCCAGCGAGTCGCGATGTCGCCGCTCCATGTGGCTGTAGAGTAGCGCTGAAGTCCGGCGAAGCCTGAACGTGTCAGCAGGAACACACGTTTGTCAGGATTTGTCTCGCGTTGGCCATTGTAGATAGCGTCAGCGTTGACGAGGGCATATGCATTGAAGTATTTGGTAGAAGGGCCGAGAGCAGTCGGGGTGATTAGGTCTTTACGATACTGAATGTCGGTACAGTCGCGGATGTTTGGCTCAGAGGCATCCATCCACCAGGCATCGATGCCGAGGGGCACATAGTGGTCGTTGATCTGGCTCCAGAAGAGCTTTCGTGCTTCAGTATCGTATGCGTCATAGAAGGATCCAAGATAGCCGGGGCCTACCCAGTCGCGGATACTGTCTTGAACGGGGAGTTTATACATCCATCCCTTCTCGTCAAATTCCTTATAATGGTCAGTTGTGACGTAGAATTTCGGCCATACAGAGATCATCACGCGGGCGTTCATATCGTGGATTGTATCTACCATTCCTTTTGGATCAGGGAAACGGTTACGGTCAAACTCGTGGCTTCCCCATGAATCTTCTTTCCAATGGAGCCAGTCGATGACGATGTTGTCGATAGGGATGCCACGACGGCGGAACTCAGCGAGAGTAGAGAGGACTTCCTCCTGAGTATTGTATTTCTCGCGGCTCTGCCAATATCCCATGGCCCATTTAGGCATTATTGGAGCCTTGCCAGTCAGGGTTCGGTAGCCGGAGATGACATCGTCCATATTTTCTCCGTAGACGAAATAATAGTCGATTCCGTCTTGCATCTCTCCCCACCAGCTCATCTGCATCTGCTCTTTCGGGTCTCGCGGATTGTATGCCCGGAGGCTGCAGTATGCTACGCTTCCGTTGGGTTCCCATTCAATCTTAATTGGCACTCGCTTGCCTGCTTCAAGATTGACTGAGAATTTGAAGCTGTTCGGGTTCCAGGCTGTACGCCAACGCTCGGGCACAACTTCCTTGCCATCGATAGTCACGGTCTGATACCCTGAATAATATAGTATGAATTTGTATTCTCCTGTTTCCGATGCCTCGATCTCTCCTTCGTAGGAGACATGGCTGCCGGCGAAGTTGAAGTTTTGTGGAAGATTTACCACATGGGCAAGATCTCCACGGATCAGATGCTCGAAATAGATGGAATCTTCACGCTGCACTATTGTAGGTTCATCCCCCTTGGCGGGAACATATGTGCCTGTAAGCGCACCTTCCTTACCCTCTTTATCAAACAACTTGAACACGCCTCCGAGCTGTTTGTATCCTTCCGGATTGCCCCAGCGGCAGAGAGAATAGCTATCCCATAGTATTCCATAGTTGTCGGTCGAAACCACGAAGGGGACTGATACCTTGGTGTTGTATTGGTAAAGTTCCTCGTTCTTCCCCTTATAGTTGAATTCATCACTTTGGTGCTGTCCCAGGCCGTAGATGCCTTCCTCATCCGAGAGTGACTCGAAAGACTGGCGCACGGTGTAGCCTTTCGTGCCTTCCACCTCGATAGGGTAAAATTCTCTTCCCCCGTCGGCTTCTGCAAGTATCAGTTTACCATCTTTGTCGTAAAATTTCACGTCACCGTCTCCGATTGATACTGTGGCACGCACGGCGGAAGTCACAACGGATACCGTAGAGTCAGTCTCTTCGATTTCAAACTTTACATTGGTAGGGCGTTCAAGCACAGCCAGACTGGCATCCTCGGCGAATTTGCTGTCCGGAGTTGCGCTCACACGGATTATTTTATCGCCATATACTTGAAGGCGCACTTTTTTCACTCCTGATTCCTGCGGGTGGCTGACATTGACAGTCACTCCTCCGGCTTCCTTTTTGTAGGGTCCGCTGCCACATGATGTTATAATCATTCCGGCCAGCAATATACCCGTGATTGCAGATGGTTTCATATTTTTAGGTTCTATTGATTTCTAAGTTGCAAAGTTAATAAAAAATCCGATAAGACAAGTTTCCTTGGATATATTATGAGTGTTATTTCTTTTGTCGGATATGGCTAAATTGTTAATTCGGATGGTATGATTTGTTTAAATTTTTTTTTGAGTACTCAATGTAAACAAATACTTCTAAAAAAAATGCCTGAATACCTTTTGCGTATAAAATTTTTATCCTAATTTTGCAGCCTAAATTCTGAACTTCTATGAAAATAAAGGTTTTGTTTTTTGCTATGGCTCTTGCAGCCATAGGAGGATTGTGTTCTTTTTCATCTAATGATATCAATAAGGATGTCACTAAGAAATCCGAAACGGGCAAACTGAGCGGTCGCACAGCGAAGGAGCTTGCCTCGTTGATGCATGCCGGAGTAAACATAGGTAATACTATGGAATGCCCTGAAGGCGAGGGAGACTGGACTATGCCCGTCAATAAGGCTTATGTTAAGACTCTTGCTGCCTTGGGCTTCAATGCAGTTCGCATCCCCTGCGCATGGGATTCGCATGCTGCTGGCGGCGTTATCGACAACGATTGGCTCGATCGTGTGGATGAAGTCGTCGGCTGGGTGCTTGATGCCGGTATGTATGCTATCCTTAACGTGCATTGGGATGGGGGATGGATAGAGGTAGACCCCTGTCTTAAAGGATATGATAAGGAGGCAGACGAGAAGTTTCGCAATTATTGGACTCAGATAGCCGATAAACTCAACCATTATGACCAGCGTCTGCTTTTCGCTGCCCTTAACGAGCCTCAGGTGGATAAGACTGATGACACAACAAGAAAGAGGAGTATCGATGCAATCATGAAGTATGAGCAGACGATGCTTGATGCGGTACGCTCAACCGGAGGCAACAATCTTGACCGAGTGCTCGTGATGCCGGCACCTGTCACTGATATCGAACTGGCAACTGAAGGCTATTTCCATATGCCGGAAGATAAAGTGCCCGACCGCCTGATGGTAGAAGCCCATTTCTATGGCCCGTATAACTTCAACATGATGACGAAGGATGAGGACTGGGGCAAATACGCCTGGTATTGGGGTAAGGAAAACCATGTGGAAGGCTCTGACCGAAACAGCACATGGGGCGAAGAAGAATGGGTTGGAGATCAGTTCCGTTTGATGAAAGAGAATTTTACCGACAAGGGCATACCCGGAATACTTGGCGAGTACAGTGTGATCGCCGAAAGAGAGAATGATCCGGGTATAGACAAAGACAAGTGGCGCACATCCGTACGCTATTGGAACAAGGTAGTGACCGAAGAGTCGAAGAAGGCCGGTCTGGTACCATTTTATTGGGAAATAGGCCAGGACATCAACCGTGTCGACGGGACTGTGTTGCGCTTCTACCAGATACAAGGAGTGCTTGAAGGGGCAGCCGACGGCAAGTATCCCTTCTGATCAGACTCCCTCTTTGTCTTGATAGACTGAAGGCAGGATTCCGAATTCCTCTTTGAAGTATTTACTGAAAGCTTTAGGACTTCCGAAACCTGTCTTATATGCTATTTCGGAGACATTGAGCTGGCTTTCCCTTAGAAGTTGGGCGGCTCTTTTGAGGCGTATGATGCGGATGAATTCTATCGGTGTCTTGCCGGTAATCTGCTTTATTTTCTTGTAGAGCTTGACACGGCTCATCCCTAAGTGGTCGCTGAGGTCTTCTACCGACAGGCGATCGCTTGCTATGTTATCTGAGACATATTTCATAGCGTTCTCGATCAGTTTTTCGTCAAGAGGAGTCACTTTTATAGGTTCGGCCTCCGGCTCGATCAGCGTTCTGGTGGCTCCTTTTGCAGTCAGTTCTATCAGACGCTTCATTCTGAGCCGCAATACGTCAAGATTGAAGGGTTTTGTGATGTAGTCGTCGGCGCCTACGGTGAGTCCTTCTATCTTAATTCCCAGGTCATGCTTGGCTGTGAGGATTATGATAGGAATCCCTACTGTAGCTTGATTTGACTTAAGCCTTCGGCATAATTCAATACCGTCCATGCCGGGCATCATAAGGTCGGTTATGATCAGCGCCGGCTTTTCTTTTTCGAGAGTCGTCAGTGCTTCGTTGCCATCACCGGCCGTAAGCACATTAAATTCCTTTTCAAGTTCAAACTGCAACATCTCAGTGAGATCCGGGTTGTCGTCTACTACAAGCACGGTTGGCAAGGATCCCTCCTGAGTGTCTTTTTCCGGAGATTCTTCTTCGTCATTTGTAGTGTCTCCGTCCTGATTGTCATTGTCGGTCTGGGCATCCTTAGCCGGATCTGTCGGATCGGGATTGGTATGCCTTATCGGAAGCTCGATGATAAATACACTGCCGTATTCCACATTGTCGGTCACCCTGACAGTGCCGTCGTGCAGTCTGACGTATTCCTTTACCATGCTTAGACCGATGCCGCTACCCATTTGCACCTGAGAACCATTTTTCTCGTTAGACTGGTAGAACTGGTCGAAAATAAGTTCCTTATCTTTGTCGGGAATTCCGGGGCCCGAGTCTGCCACTTTTATGCGCAACATTGGGGTGTCATCGCCTATCTGCTCAAGCGAGACATCGACGCGACCATAGGAAGGAGTGAACTTGAATGCGTTTCCAAGCAGGTTCATAAATATTTTTTCGATCTTGTCCTCGTCAAAGGCCATCACGATCTCCTTGCGGTCTGAATAGAATGAGAAATTGACTTTTTTACGCTCCGACATGGCAGTGAATGAGTCGCAGACCTTCTTGCTGAAGGCTACGATGTCGGTTTCCACAGGGTGGAAATTCAGTCCGGCCACTTCGTTTTTACGGAAGTCCAGCAACTGGTTGACGAGTGTCAGCAGCCTCTGAGCATTGTCTTTCAGAAGCTTAAGTCTCTTCTTTTGCCGACCTTCTTCTGTCTCCTTGATCATTTGATCGAGAGGGGAGACTATCAGCGTCAGCGGAGTGCGCAAGTCATGGCTTATGTTTGTGAAGAACTGGAACTTAAGTTGGTTGATTTCTTCCTGCTTCTTGCGTTCCTGCTCCTTCATTCTCATTTCGAAGCGCTTTTTCTCTACCCTTCTCAAAAGCAGGAAGACACCCAAAGCTATCAATATGAGAATAAGCACGTAGATGACAATGGCCCATATAGATGTCCAGAATGATGGCAGCACAGTGATAGGAAGTATTCCCGGAATCTCACTTTCGTAGCCATCGCTGTTTATACCCGTCACCATAAGCCTGTAGTGTCCTGACGGAAGATTGGTGTAGGTCACGCTATGGATTCCCTGTGGAAGCTCAAGCCATTTGTCGTCATATCCCTCCAGTTTATAGTGGTATGTAGTCTTGTCAGCGAGCGCATAGTTGTCGGTAGTGAAGAATATTGTAAAGTCTTTGGTCCCGTGAGGGAGCTGTACTTCCCCACCGTCAAAAAGGGATTTGGAGATGATGTCTTTCCTGTCTTCTTTGTCTCCGGGTCTGATCCTTCGGTTGCTTATATATATGTCGGTAAAGATTACTTTAGGGTTGGTGGAGTTATATTTTACTTCAGCCGGTTTGAATCGATTGGCTCCATATAGACCTCCGACCAAGATTTCACCGGAAGGTGTTTTGGCAAACGAACGCTGGTTGAATTCGCTGTCCATAAGGCCATCGGTGATATCGTAGTGCTTTTGTGTCAGTTCGAGGCTTCCTGTATGGTCAGTGTAATTTACCTTTATGTTGGTCAATGTTCTTCCTTCGCTGATCCATATAGACCCACCGTTGTCTTCGATAATGCCGGAGATACTGTTGTTCTTGTCTTGGAAAGTCTTGACATTAGTAATCTTGCCATGAGTGCGATCGATGACTTTAAGCCCGATTGGAGTCGCAGCCCATAGCAATCCTCTTGAGTCTTCGAAGAGTTGTGCCGGTTTCCATCCCGTTGTATTGAAATCCTTGTTGAGGTCTGAGAGGTCGTGCATCTGTCCGTCGGCGGGATCGTAATATGCAATTCCATCGGAATGACCGAAATAGATTTTGCCGTCTTTCGATCGTATCCCGGTGTTCACGAAGTCAGATTTCAGACCGCTGCTCTCATAATTGAACTGTTTGGTCTCTCCGGAAGTTGGATCATAGTGGAATACACCGGCACCAAGGGTAGCTATCCAGAGTCCGCCGTTACCATCGTCGGCCAGCGACCACGCGAAGCTCGTGTCGAGAGGTGTCCCGGTCTTAACTTTCTCGAAAACACCGTTTTTTACTTTACGCAGGCCACGTGAAAAAGAACCTACAAATAGAGTATCATCATCAATAGATACGAGGCTTGTGATAGCAGCAGGAGAGTTCCCTTCTGCTGGGTCGGCTACCGGACGCTTTTCTCCGGTGGCAGTGTTCCATTTCCAAAGACCGGATCTGTCAGTGCCTACCCAAACCCATGTGTTGCCGGATGGGAGCATGCAGTTGACGTCGGGTAGTTCTTCAAGCTGGAATTTGTGGACGCAATCGTTATGGTTTAGAAGTCCCTTTTTCTGTGTGCCCAGCCATACTGTTCCGGTATTGTCTTCAAAGAATGTAGTAATTGTATTGCCGTATGTTATGTCGCCGGGTCGGTCAGCGGTGATGAAATATGGTCGGCCGTTGATTTTTTCTATCCTTTCCAGGCCGTGGTTGTCGCGTGCGATCCAGACATCACCCTTTGAGTCTTGATGTATGGTCTTGATAGTGCCGTGTTTTTCACTTTCAGGAATAATGCCGTTCATCCATTTTCCCTCGTTAAGGTCATAGACTTCTACGGAGGTGGGGGAATAGACCCAGTAGCGGTTGTTTTTCTCCACCAGCGCGATGTTGTAGTTATCTTTTCCGTTGGCGAGAAGTCCGGGTCCCGGTGGCACCTGTTCGGTGACCTTGAGTGTGCTTGGGTCAATCCATGTCAGAGTACCGCTTTTGTCAACGAGCACCAATGAACCGTATTTGTTGAATATTATTTGGCACACGTCGAAATCCTTATTTTGTTGGAAAGAGGATTTCAATGCTTTTTCAGTGCCGTAAGGAATCTTATATAGGCCTTTGCCTGAGACTGTAAGCCATATTGATCCATCTTTGTCTGATTCAATATCGTTGATAAGACCTCCTTCAATTCCTGCATCTTCCAGAATCCTTGCAAGGTCGCCATCTTCAGTTTGGGTTTTAGGATCGTAGATACCGTAATGGCTCTGTGCCCTGATCCAGAGTCGTCCTTTTGAGTCTTCGCGTATTTTAGTGATGTGGTCGTTGATGAAAGTGACGGAGTCCGGATGTTGTGTTGGCGCGGGAAGGACATTGTAGCCGTCATATACACACAGACCGTTGGCAGTGCCTATCCAGAGCAGGCCGTCTCGGTGCTGGTGGATGTCTGTAATCTGGTGGTTGTAGCTGCCGGGTATTGATTCGAAGTGTCGCCTTGGAGCGGCATGAGTCTCGGTGCTTGTGCCCAGTGCTATTAGAGTTGCGGCAGCTATACAGAATAAACGTTGCTTTAATATCATGGTCAGGTATTGTCTGATGTCAAATATTTTCAGATTCAGAGTGCAAAATAAACGAAACTTATCCACTTATGCAACTATTTTTGATAGAACTTTTGAGAGTCTAATATGTAAAGTATTGATTTTATGGAATATAATAATTTTGACGTTAACATTTAGGGTAAGTATTGTTAACATTTTGAGCCCTGGCAATTGCTAATAAGAGGGAAAATATAACTTTATAGACCATCCCGCAGATTGCCTTACTTTAAGGTAAGGGATGGAGGCATAGGTGCTTATGCAAAGACTGAATATTAAATATGTAAGTAGCTCACAAAACTTAAACGACATATATTAACCAAGCATCTGAAAGGGTCTTGATATGATAACCGCCTCATGATTATCTCGCATTTATCATATCATTAATTTTTGCGAGCTACTTAGCTATCGTAGTGTCCGCAGCCCTTCTACCGGACCATGTCCAGAAAACCGTAACAAAAAGTCGTAGAATGTTATCACAATGTTAAGATTGTATTATTATTGGATAAAATGGTATTAGTTAGGCTTGATAATTGTCGCTAATTTTGTGTTTGCATTTGTTAACATAAAATTTGATAGTTTAAGTAACGGAAAACTCTCTAATAAATCAGACTGCTTTTTAATTGGATTTTTGCCATTAAGTTGCTTAGGTTCAATAACTTGACATCAAATATCATTCGAATTCATTAATGTAATAACCATAATAGACATCTATGAACCTAAAAAAGAAAAATGCAGTACTCTTGACA
>CAYSMP010000097.1:0-15166 GCA_964432215.1 uncultured Sangeribacter sp. | reverse complement strand
TCGAACCGGGTAAGGGTATTATGTGTCGTTTTGTAATTTAAATGAAAGAGCCGTGGAAGTTTAAGGAATGAATTGATGTACTTAACGATCGAAAACTCTTGTAAGGTTTCCAATACATTGATAAAGCGCCCTATTCAGGTTTTATTTGGTATGAACCATATGCACTTTATAGGCGTTATGATGATAAACTTATATATTTTTAAAACTATTAAAATTTTCTACTATGAAAAGTATCTACAAAGCCATGGCACTGGGAGCAATCGGAATCAGCGCAGCTGCAATGCCCGCACAGGGTGATGCCTGCACGAGAGTGATATATGAAGGATCTGACAGCCTTTATATCATAGGCAGGTCGCTTGACTGGAAAACACCTATCCCTACTAATCTCTATGTCTACCCGGCAGGTCTGCACAAACAGGGAGCTTCGACCCCTGCCGGTATCAACTGGACATCAAAATATGGTGCTGTGTATGCCGTAGGCTATGATGGTGGTATCACTGAGGGTATGAACGAAAAGGGACTTTCAGTGAATGGTCTTTTCTGCAAGGGAACAGTATATGACAATGCTGCGCGTGAGAAGAATCCTCCCATCTCGCTTGCAATGATCGTAGGATGGATTCTTGACAATTGCGCGACTACCGAGGAAGTGAGAGATCTTCTGACCTCTACCCCATTCAGCATAGAAGGTGCGACTTTTGACGGCGGTACAGTCTCTACACTCCACTGGGGAGTGACGGATGCAAGCGGAAAGAGCATTATCTTTGAGTTTGACCACGGCAATCTGAATATTTATGATCCGGGCGATATACGCGCTATGACCAACGACCCGCAGTGGCCGGCCATGACAGCAATCATAAACTATTGGGATAAGATTGGAGGCAAGAATATGCTTCCGGGCACTGTAGCAAGTCCGGATCGCTGCGTACGAGCAAACTATTTTGCTCATCGCGTAGAGCCAACTTCTGAAGCTCAGCTTGGAGCAGCCATCACTCGGTCGGTGCTCGTCAATAGCTGCGTTCCTTACACCTATACAGTGGAAGGAGAACCAAACGTAAGCTCCACTCAGTGGAGAAGCTATTCCAACCTGCGCGACAAGCTTTACTATTTCGATATCGTCACCAATCCGGGATACTATTATGTAGACCTTAAGAAATGTGATCTTAGCCCGAAGGGTAAGATTCTGAAGCTCGACACTTCAAACACTACTGATCTGGTAGGAGATGTCACAAAGAAGTTTGAGAAATCCGATGGATTTAAGCCGATGTACTAAGCAATAATGCCAATGTCACTAAAATAAGATAGTTTTTGACGCGTTAGGGCGCATGCGGAGCATGCTTTATTACTAATTTTGACGATAAAATATTTGCTAAGTAGCTCGCAAAAATTAATGATATGATAAATGCGAGATAATCTTGAGGCAGGTTGGCTGCGGAGGGAAAGAGCTTAGCGAGCTAAGCGACTGACCGACAATGCCAAGATGGCCAAGATTAGCCGCAGTTATCATATCAAGACTCTTACAGTTACTTGGTTAATATATGTCGTTTAATTTTTGTGAGCTACTTAATTTAATGACATCAGCATAAATGCATAATTCATAATTGTTGGTCGCTGAACCTCACTCAAAATCATATTGATTGTACATCTATTTTAAGACACAACTTAAATTTAAAGAGCATCGCTGATTGGCGATGCTCTTTTTTGTGGACTTGAATACTATTCTATTTAGAGTGCATGGTGGAGAGGGTCATACAGAGGTTGGCAAGGACGAAGCGGCGGAGGCTATAAATCATGCTATGTAGCTGTTGAAATGAATTGAGTGCGTATTGGAGTGCTATACGTTTGTTTGGTTCCAAATTGCTTCTTCCATCATGAATTAGCTCATAGAGACGCTGCGTGTGGGCATACGACTCGTCAAGAATTATCGTCATCCGTTTTCTCAACTCACGCATACCTCTTATGTCGTTGGTGCCAATAAGCGAGAGACATGTGTCGCATATATTACAAATATCGCCGAGGAGGAATTCAAGCTGCTCGCTGTAGACATCGGGATATGGTTCAGAATATAAAGTGGGATATTCAATGCATACTTCCGCCATATGGAGCAGACCTTCGTTGATGTTGAATCGACAGTTGTTGGAAAGATGAATCCAAGCTGCAGTTTCGATATATGTAGTGCTGTCAATCGTAGCAATACATTCATTTTGAGTAATCTTCTGGTCTTTCAACTCAATTTTCATCTCCTTGATATCATGAATCGTATGCTTAAGAGATTCAATCTCTCCGGAGTTGTATTTATTGCTGATATCACGAAGTGTTTTTTTTACAAATTCGAGAAACTGCTTGTTGTTGATGAAAAGGTATTCAATGAAAAGGGCATAAGATTTCTCAGAATCGATAGTGTCCTTAATTGTTTGGCATATTACGGCCGTCTGGTCGTTGATATATTCACCACGTTTATGTTTCAGCTTTCGGAAGCGCATGGCGTCATCGCCCATCAACTCAAGATAGAGAAGCAGGCTGATAGCCATAACAGCTATCACAGAGAGAAGTATGATGAACCAGAATTCCATTTGTCGGAAGTTTTAGACAATAAGTTTTAAACAATGAGTTTTGTTTATTGGGTTGTAGGGGATTTGTGATGCAAAGTAATAAAAATTTTGTTACAATGTTATTACATGTGGATTGCAATTATATTAATTAACAGTTTGGTGGAAGGCGGAAGTTGAAAAAAATAAGGCTCCCGTGTTTGGGAGCCTTATTAGTCCTATTGAATCAGGCCATTTCCATCTTAGCAGGCTGGGAAGCCTGCATTCCATATTGGAAGCCTGAAATCCATAATTAGAGGATAACTTTGGTGGCTTTGTTGCCGCTCTTCTTGATGTAGAGACCCTTTTCCGGGTTAGCAACGCGACGGCCCTGGAGGTCGAAGTACTGAGCATCACCGTCAACACCTACGATTTCAACAGCGTCGTTGTTAGTACCCTGACGGAAAGTGATCGTATAAGAAGCTGCCGGGATAGAAATCTTGACTACACAAGTACGTTCAACATCATCAGGGTTAGGAGCTGCCTCAAAAAGAAGACCACTCATACCTGCGTATACTTCCTCGCCTTCTTCATTAACATCTGTCAGGTCATATACATCAACAATTTCCAACCAATCACATTCATCTTCACCATTGAAAGTTACATCCCAATCTTCAGTCATAGATGTAGACACCATGTAAAGAATGTACTCAAGATCACTTAATTCATTAGTGCCAGAGTCTGCATTAGGGAAGTGAATATTATCTGGCTGATCATATGCATTTGGGATAAGCCACGGATAAGAAACGTCTGCCAACACACCTAATACAGTATTAGGAGTTTCTGAAGCAAAGAAATCTTTGATAGCTCTTAGATCATCCTCTATAACGCCATCTTCATTTACATTAAAAGTTCCTAAGAACCCAAGATTGCCATAGCCCTCATCATAATCATCTGTAGACATACATGAAGTCACGAAAGATCCATTTGGTGTAGGAGCATCAAAGCCAACGACAACGATAGTGATATCATCTTCTATCTCAAGGCTTACAGTTGTTTCTGCACCAGTAGCGGGATTCTTTTCCACAAACTTAAACTCAACAGTTCCTTCGTAATCATCTTGGGAATATTTCTTAACAGGAATACATGCTTCAGAGACGGCAATAAGTTCACCTAACTCCACGTTCTCACGAGTGACCATCTCACCGGTTATTGAGGATTCGAAAGTCACTTCCTTAGCATCATTCAGAGTCTTGAACACATATGCCTTAAGAGGTATTTCCTCAACAATGTCACCACTAAACATGTAATACCAATGCACTGCATTCAGAAGATACGGACTATCGGGTTTTTCAAAACGGGTTGCAGCGGCATTGATACCTTGTGCGTTAGTACCAAACCACCATCCTTTTTCTGATCCTTCATAAGGTTTAGCACCTGAATAAGCAGTAACTCCATAGCCATCGGAAGCATCTCGAGTAAACAAGCTCCAATAATGGGAGGACACAGGCTGTGAGCCAAGTACCCAAGCATCTGCAATATTCTCGGCGGCCACCAGAGGGAGATTGTCACAGAAAGTCTTCTCCTCATATTGTGCAGGATATCCCATATAACCTGGATATGACAGAATTGGAGCATATGTTGTCTCATACCAACTATATGATTGATTTACATCGGTATCTTCTGATACTCTCTCGACAAACTCCTGTTTTTCGAGATCAGCATACATAATACTCCATGTTGGGGTACCAGCACTGACCGTAGAAATGTTTTGGAAATTATAGTCAACAAATGGACGCACTACGAGCGGTGTGAAATAATAGCCGAGAACCTGCTCCTCAAGAGAAAAACCAGTACCCCAGAACTGACCAGCGGGGCGTTTCCACTGAGGACGTAGAGCAGGAGCTTTCTTAGCAACCTGTTTACGAGTACCATCATTGATTTTTGCCTCGTGCATGAGGATGTCAGAGATTCTTAAGGCACGTGCCCTTTCATTAGCTTGGACTTTCTCAGTTGGAGCCATTCCACGATCAGCTAAGGCTGATAAGCTAACGGCCATACCTGCGACAAGGAGGATTTGTTTTACCATAAATCTACAGTATTTAAATGAAACAATAAGTTTAGTATTTGAT
Source organism: uncultured Sangeribacter sp. (assembly GCA_964432215.1). GTDB lineage: Bacteria > Bacteroidota > Bacteroidia > Bacteroidales > Muribaculaceae > Lepagella. The sequence continues at coordinate 10,509 of CAYSMP010000097.1, read as the reverse complement.
ATTGATTTCCTCATTATAGACATACAGCAATGACAAATGTGAGATAACCAACGATATAAAATCCTATCGAATCACATTTATCATTGCGTATATAAAACTGACATCAAAGGGCAGTCATTACAAATGAACCATTTCCGTCAGCAAGAACTACATTCTTGGGACCGCAATCACCATCAGTAGAATATCTGAAAGTTGCGGAATTAAACATGGCAAAAAGTTCTTGAAGCTTCGTATATGCATTCAATGCAAGAGAAGAAGAATTATCCAACGCCTCGCCTACGTGCATTTTAATTCCATTATCAGACTCTGAGAAGACTGTAAGAAACTTATCAGTCTCATTTCCCTTAGAACTAATTCTAAGATATAATCTTAAAGCATATGAAGAAGTAGCACCATCATAATCAAGAGTCATTTCTCGCACATTAGCAGATTTGTAATTATATAGAGTTTTAAGTTCTTCGATGAATTCATCCATTACACTCTTGAATGTCCCGTCCATCAACTTGACATCAATCTTCCAGTTTCGTGTGTTGCGCATTAGAATCTCCTGGAAAGATCCTGCAGAAAGGATAGCGTTCTCATCATCAACGAGAGCAAGACTATGATTGCCAACAAACTTAAACTCAGAAATTTCCTTCTCTATACCAGCAGCATTCACATATTCAAGAGGCTCCATGAATCTAATACCACTATTAGTTATTATGAAATTTCCTGAACGAGTTTGTTCAACGGCATCTCCAGACTCAGGATATATTTTCATAACACCGGTGTGGCATCCGTTGATCATATATGTCTCACCATCTGAGTCTGTGAATTTGAGATTGGGAATTTCTTTAACGAAAAGGGTAGATTCGAGTTGCTTATACTCGTCCATATATTTCTTCATATCTGTGGATGCATCTAACCGACGAAGATAGATATCTGTCAGACGTTTCTTTCCCAAAAGACGGATTGTATTAGCATCATCTGACACCTCCATAAATTGAAACTCATAATCGCCGTTATGTCCATATCCCGTCTCATTTATATCTTCAGGACGCTCTCCATCACCCTTCGGAGCGTCAGCTCCAGTTATATTAGCAGGATCAGAGAAAATGTGGAAAAGAGTGTTATAAGAGTTGAACGAAAGGACCGGACCATTGTCAGCAATCATTTTCCAAAGAGAAGTCTCCTCCTTATAGGTATTTCCGATCCACTTATGGTTTGCACCGATTTTCACAGAACCATCCTTATCAAATTTCATGATAAAAAGATAGCCCGGTTCCTCGTCATTAGAGAAATACTCCATTGTCCAAAGGCCCCCCTCTGAAGTCAAAACATCAGCGTAGTCTTTCTTATACTGCTCGAGGCGGTCAGCGGCAGACTTATCGAAGATACGATCACTATCGCTGTCGCAAGCCGTCAAAGCAAGCGCCGCAAGGGCTGCGAGATATATAGATTTTTTCATTACTTTCATTTTTGTGTATTTTCACAAACCGCCTATATGAGGCGAGTGTAATAATTATCAGTTACGAGTCTACGACGATTTGGGAATCACCGTCCCGTCAAATTACTGGATATCGTCAATTTGCTGGCGAAGTGCTTGTATATCAACTTTTGACTGACGACGTTGAACAATGTCTCGGAGATCATCGAAAGATATCTTCCACTGATCAGCAAACCAATTACGTGCAATCGACTGCTTCTGGCGAATGATTTCGTAGCCATCTACGTTATCTCTATCTTCAACAGGATGAATATCAAAAACCTCACCAATTTTTTCAAGATAAGATTCCACTTCTTCTACAGTAGTAAGGTATTCTCCACCAATTCCTACGAGTCCCATACGATAGTTACCGTAAGTATTCTCACGCGATGTCAAGAAATAATGTTTTGAGTCGGGATTTGATGGATCATCATAGTAATAATAACAGAAGAAATCGGCATCTTCATCATCAAGATCTTCATCAGCCTTCTCGGAGCCTGTAGTCCAACCACGTTGAGCCATCCACATAATAAGATCCATCTGGTCTGGAGTACGAGTCAACCAGTTAGCAATAGTCTCTGCAAAATCTTCTCGGGCCTGAGAAGAAGCATAGTTTGTCACAAAACCGAGAGATGCAACATAGCCTGGTTGTTTTGACTGCCATGAGCCATCATCATATCGACCGGTAGAGAGAAGGTTAAAATCGGTGGGATAAGACTTAGTCTGATGAAGGATGTGGCCAAACTCGTGGTGCATAGTTCGGAAATAGAACTCATTGAGCATGTTGATATCGTTGATATCCATCTCATTTACCTTGAAGAGTGTCACTTTAAGGCCACCCTCAGCGAGACCAAGGATCTGGGTACCGGTCTGTGGATTGTAAGCCGGAGAGCCAACAAGGTGCAGGATTCGAGGACCGTAGCTCTTGATGAAGTCTTCACCTGTCAATTCCTTGTAGGAATCATACCATAGATATTTGGTCAGGAGTGCTATATCGCGAGCGTTATCGTAAGTGGCGGGTACAAGATTATATTCCATATCTGCCTCCACATCTTCCATAAGATACTTGAAGTCTACATTGTAGACATCTCGGAAATTCTGGTTGAGCCACTTGTCAAACTTATATGTATATGAATTGGGATCCGGCTCGTCACTGACATTAGGGAAAATCGTCGGACCCAGCTTATCTTCGGAGCAGGCCACCATCAGAGGGGCGACCAAAGCTGCGATAATATATTGTGTAAACTTCATTGTTTCGGAGTTATTGAGTTGTGAAGTTGTTGAGTTATAAAGATGACGGGTTAATCATCTACCCTTTCGTACTCGTTTTTTGAGACCTTCTTGATTTGATCAGCATCAAGACGTGGGTTCTGCTGCATACCTGCAGCGGCTATTTCTGCGGGTATCTGGATAGCCTTGCGCTCATCGAAGATTGCAAGATGATCAATACCGTCCTTACCAATCTTACGATCAAATTCAAGACCCAAACGCTTAATGTCAAACCAACGCATACCTGTATGGATCATCTCTATACGGCGGAAATGTTGGATGCATTGCAGCATAGCAAGTTGATCGTCTGATCCAACGGTCCATTTAGAATCCGGACAAACCTCATCGATATGTATGGTCTTAGCAATGCCATATCCGGGATCTTTATCGACATAGAACTTACGAATATTTTCTACTGTCAGGTCGACAAATTTATCCTTATCACTATCTGAGATATAAGGGCTATCGCGACGAGCCTTTTCCCATATTTGAAGATCGGAAAGAGCTCCATTTATATCACCAAGGAACAACTTAGCTTCAGCGCGAGTAAGAAGAACCTCTTCGCCGTTGAACTCGGAACGAGTCAAGTGAGCGTAACCAATACCAGCGATCTTATCGGTAATTTCAAACTGCTCCGACATATTGCCAGCAAAGATGAGACCATATTCAGACTTACCGTTCATGAACAAGGCACCTTGCATGCATGGATGCATTGTAAAAGACTTTCCTTTACCATTGCTCATTTTAAACCTAAATGCACTCCAAGCGGGACTAGAGCCATATAATGTAGAATTAAGAGCATCGCGAATAACACCGTAGCGAGAAGAAGATGCACATCTGCGCAAAGCTGATGAATATGTAGCGATAAGCATGAAATTGCGAGCTTTATCACTACCTTGCGCAAACTTTCCATAATCTGAGAGATAATAGAAATTACCAAGATTCTGGAAGAAAGTGCTCATATAGATACTGGGGTCAACACTCTCACCTCCGAAAGCATTGTTACAGTGTTCAAGACACTTGTCGTATTCGCGCGTAAAAAGATAGAAACGGGCTGCATAAGAATCGGCAGCTGTCTTATTGAAATGATACTTTGGTATCTCATAAAGACTATTGTCTATCAAAGGAAGCGCAGCTTCAAGGTCAGCACGAATATTGTCGTAGGTCTCTTTAAGAGTGCCACGCTTGTAATCGGGCTTAACAGTAGTTTCGGGGCTCTTAATATATGGAATTCCGAGAAGTGTCTCGTTGATAGCATCGCCACGATAAGGATGACAAAATACTTGAGCAAGAATAAAGTGGCAATAAGAACGAATCATCAGAGCCTCACCTTTGATAGCAGACTGAGTAGCGTCAAGAGTACCCTCTTTTTCCCATTTTTCTATTACCTGAAGCACAGCATTAGCACCTGCTATAGCATGGTAATGACTTTGCCAGATTGAAGAAGGACTATCGCTAGACGTGTTGCTTACACAGACCTCCCATGCAAACATTTCGTCATCGCCTCGGTCATAAGCTCTAAGGTTGTAGCGGAGACCATCCTCATCAGGAGCATTATTGTCTTCCATATTGTCAGACATAAGCTCGCATGGCCATGCATAGTTGTTCTGTGGATAGGAAGAGACAAGGAGCATGCGAAGCTTTTCAGTGGAGTCGAGCTCCACGCGGGAGTCGGTCGGAGTGCCGAGGAAGTCACTTCCGCAAGAAGTGAGAGCCAAGGCAGCCGCCACCGAAAGAGTATATATGAATTTAATTGCTTTCATTTTGTGCATTTTGCGTTTTGCGAATTAGAATCCTACGCGGACAGTGAATGTGAACTGCTTCGGGTTAGGGGAAGCCACACCGCCGGTATTGAAGAACTCGGGATCCTGACCATGGAGTTTCTTATCAGAATAGATCAGGAATGGGTTGGTAGCCGCGAACTTAAGCGAAGCATTTGAAATGCGTAGCGCCTTGGTCCAGCTATCGGGGAAAGTGTACTGCAAAGAGATTTCCTTCATACGGATGAAGTCACCCTTAGCGATACGAGCCGTCGAGTAATTGTAAGCATTGTAAGCCCATGAAAGGTTGCTGTCATTATGATACTGACGTACAGAAGCAATTGCAGGCACATTTGTATACTTTTCGTCGCCTGAAGCCACCCAACGGTCCATGAAGTCCTTGGGCATAGCTGTCAAGTCTGAATAAGCAGCAGCGAAGACGGGGTCAAGACGAAGCTTATTGCCGAAAGCGTAAGTCATGAAGACATTCAGGCTCCAGTTCTTATAGTTGAACGTATTACCGAAACCGCCAGTGAAGGGGGGATCAACCGGACCTTCATATACGAGATGGTCAAGCTTCTCAAACTCCTGGAAGTTGATATCTGTAGTAGTCACCTCGCCATTTTCGTTTATGAACTGCGGAATACCATCTTCAGTCAGACCTACGAAAGGAATAGAGAAGATAGCACGCACCGGATAACCTTCCATCGGGAAACCGGTACCCTGGATAAGGTCGTAGACACGAGAGCGTGAAGTAAGGTCGGTGATCTTGTTCTTCGCGTAAGAGAAGGTAAAGTCAGTATTCCAGTTAAAATCACGGGTCATGATGTTGTGAGTAGAGAGTGTGAACTCAACACCATGAGAAGCCATGGAAGCAACGTTGGCATACTTCATGATCTCACCACCTACACCCTGAGTATAGATACGTCCGATAAGGTCGAAGTTGTTACGCTTGTACCAGTCAGCAACAAAGTTGATGCGGTTGCCAAGGAAACCGAGGTCGACACCTACGTCGAACTCATGCTTCTTCTCATAGGTAAGTTCTCCGTTGGCAAGCTGGTCGAGGATAAGAGCCTGCTCATATGCAAAGGTATCTTGCTTCCAAGGACGCGACGGATAGTAGACAGCCGAAGCGTTGGAGACAGCTGCGAGACCTGAGTCAGCGGTAAGAGAATAAGACAAACGCAACTTAGCAGTAGCGAGAACAGGATTTACAAACCAAGACTCAGCGTCGGCATTCCATGCACCTGAGATGTTCCATGTCGGGAGCCAGCGCGACTGTGTAGCGCGACCGAGCTTGTTAGATCCTTCATAGCGAAGTGTGCCGTTGATAATGTAGCGGTTGTCGTACATAAAGCTGGCAGTACCGAAATATGCCATATTGCGGTAGGTGGTCGGAGTATAAGAATAGTAGTTGAGATTCTCTTCATTTTGCTGCTTGAAAAGTTTCCATTCAGTGAAAGGAATGTTACCATTCTTGAAGCAAATGCCCCAGCCTTCATAATACTCAGTCACACGGTCGATTTTCGAGGCTTCCATACCGGCCATTGCATTGACGCGGTATTTACCTTCGAAGTCACGGTTGTATGTTGCAGTGGCACGGAAGTCCCACTGATTCATTGCATAGAGAGTGTGGCGGAGAATACCGCCGTTTGGAAGCACTGACACCGGAAGCGAGTTAGGATCGTCTGGGTCGGTGTAGAGATACTGGTTGGATGCGCGGATAACGGCATTTTCAGGGTCGACACCTGCACGGTAAGCCTTAGCCATGTTCGAATCATCCATTACATAATGATTCTGAGTCGAAGTACTTCGACGGAAAGATCCAAGGGCCATGAGTGAGAGACCGCGGACAGGATTCCAGTTAATTTCACCCTGGAACTTAACATCCATCATATTGAGGTCGATATAGTTGTTGTCAAGCTCATCAAAGATGTTGAAGTCCGCATAGTTTCGCGTCTGGAGAGCGTATGGATCAGTAGTGCGAGATGTATTTAGCGCGTATGAATAGGGGTTGATGTCAAACGAACGGTTCACTGCGCCAGACACCACGTCGGGCTCCTGCGAAAGAGTACCGGGGGCTTTCTGATGGCGATAGCTGTCAGAAGTAAGGATCTTCACCTTAAGGGTGCGGGAAAGGTTATATGACGCATTAGCATTGAAAGTATAACGCGAAACGTCTGATGACTTATACCAACCATCATCGCCCATATAGGAGAAAGATGTATAGAAAGAACCTTTGTCTGTACCACCGGAAATACTTACCGCGTGATTCTGAAGGACTGAATTCTGGAAAAGAAGATCAAACCAGTCGGTATTGCGGAACTCAGCCTGACGCAGGTACTGGTTTTTAGCAGACTCTGTATTTGCGAGACCGAACTTACCGGTCACGGGATCGTAGGTATTGATGAGCTTATACATCGTACCATATACACCGGAGTTGGATGAATTGGCAAGGGAAGCAAACGAAAGCCAACCCTTTTCTTCCATTTCCTTGTAGATACCCATCTGCTCCTGAGAGTTTGCAATATTGAAGTTACGGTAGTTGGGCTTAAGGCGATAGGTAAGCTCACCTGTATAGTTGATGGAAGTATGTCCTGAGCGACCCTGCTTAGTGGTCACTACAATCACACCTGCCATCGCACGTGCGCCATAGATAGAAGTAGCGGAACCATCCTTAAGGATCTGAAACGACTCGATATCATCAGCATTGAGGCCGGCGATAGCGGAGGCGATCAGGGTCTCGGCATTACCGGAGGAGAGATCGTCGGAGTCAAGCTCGACGTTATCCTCAAGGATCACACCATCAACCACCCAGAGGGGCTTATTTGTACCATAAATTGAAGTAGCACCACGCACGCGGATTTTGGGAGCAGTACCGAATGTACCGGAAACGTTCTGCACGGACACGCCGGCAGCACGGCCTTCGAGCGAGCGGGAGATATCAGCCACACCGGTGAGGTGGCTTTTTTCAGCGTCAATTTTAGTAGTAGAACCGGTGAACATACGACGGTCGGTCGAACCCATACCGGTTACGACGACTTCGCTGAGCTGCTGAGCATCAGATTCAAGTACGATATTCAACGGAGATGTAGAAGCCTTCACCTCGGCAGTGCGATAGCCGACGTAGGAGACCTGGATAATAGTTTTTTCATTAGGCACGGTAATCTTAAAGTTACCATCGTAATCAACAGGGATACCGGTCTTAGGCTTTCCCTTGATCATCACCGTAGCTCCAATAGCGGGTTCATCGGGTTCGTCCTTAAGAGTGACTGTACCCGTGACCACTATATCGGCATACATACCGATAGCCATAAGGAGGCTAAGGGACAGGAGAATTAATTTCTTTTTCATTGCTCGTTCCGAAATGTGGTACTAATTTAGAGCCAAACTACCTCAAAGACAGAGCTGATTGGCCAATTTGTTGTTTCTGTTAGTTACTCTAGCGAAGCACCCAAAAACAGCAATCCGGGGCACTTCAAAACTACGAAGTCACGACTTCGCAGACGTTTCATGTTGCAAAGATACAAAAAACATTTGATATAAAGAACATTTCGCGGTTCTTTTTTAGTTAAAAACAAATAACAATATGTTAAAAAACATACATTTTAAAGTTAAAAGAAATCGCAAAATAGAAATTTGACACAAAGGCATCCATATCACACCCATTAAAAGAAGAAATCACAGGGCAGAAGGATAGACAACCATAAAAGTAGCATCAAAATGCAAGCGCAGGAGAAGTGGCAAAAAAAATGAAGAAAGGCGGCTATAAGCCGTCTTTCTTTAGTTTCTCCGTGCGTCAGGAGAATGGAATGTCAGTCTGTGATCAACGTACGAGGACTTTCACAGTCTGCGAGCCGGCAACTACAATATATACACCGGGAGCGAGTCCATCTTTCTCAAGGCGCTTTCCAGCCATATCGTAGACTTGTGCCCAGTCGGGGGCGTCTATACAGCCTACTCCACCTGAAATATGTACAGAATCGACTTCGATGCCATCCACAGCAGCATCATCAAGCGCCAACTCAGATGGCTTGAACCGAATGACATTTGAAGTGGCTGATGAAGCCAGGCCATCGACCTTGCATGTCACAAACGCCTCCATCTCAAGTCGCCATTGTATAGAAGAGATTCCAGAGATCCATACGGACGTCTCATTTCCTAAATCCTTAGCATTGAAATCATCAATAATACGACCCGAATTTGCCACACGCACAGTGACAAGATAACTATCGGCACCCTCTACGGGATCCCAAGTCAGTTTAAAGGCCCTTGAGCCGTCGGAAGCTGCGACAGGGGAATCATGCATAACCGTGAAGATATCCGACGGAACTGTCATATTGTAATCAAAAGATCCGGTAAGGGAGTTTTTATCATAACCGATAGAACTAATGACAGGTGACTTCCAAAGTGGGTAATCCTTTGAAGGGACAAGCTCAACCTCTGAGCCTTTATAGATCGCTCCCTCAGAAAAGATTGGATTCTTTTTACTGTTGGAATAGACAATCTCAACATTGGAGACATTCTTAGAATTTACCGTATTATTGACCCAATTGTTTTTATTGTAATTTATACGCCATACCATCAGACCCGGTTCAGAGAAGCATGAGTCCCACTTGGAGTTGTCTCTTGCTTCTATCACAAAGTACTCAGGATTGAACGCAGTGCCGTTGGCCGACATTGGAATGCGAATTCGCACTGCGCTCGGAGTAGAAGTATTGCCAAGGGCCTTGAGGTCGTAGTGCGTACCATCGGCAGCATCTGTATATTCGAGCCAATGGCATACCCATTGCTCGTAGGCCGAGAAAAGAGGAGGACGTACACCATCGAAGTTGTAAGAGCCACTTGCCATGACATCCCATTTGCCAGGTGTCACAGTACCTTCAGTATATGAAGTGTCGTAAAGGTCGGGGAGTCCGAGCACGTGGCCATATTCATGTACGAAAGTGCCTATACCATCAACCCATGGTTCGGAGCCGTCTTTCCAAGGTTCCTTTTTTGTCACCGGATTTATACCCTTCAACTCATTGCCACAAGCATACGGTCCCACCTTCTTTCCATCGAAAATAAGTTTAGACACGTAGCCAACGAGAGCGTTGTAGTCATACTGATGAGGCCAGATGGTCTCCGTCTCGGAATCCGCGCTACCATAGCCGGCATAGTATATGAAGACGGTATCGACTGTATCGTCGTTGTCAAGGTCGTAGTTGGAGAAATCTAATTGACCATCATCGTGAAGCGAAGTCAAAGCCTCCTTGATCAGCTCACCCATTGTGCTAGAACCCATATCCTTATAATAGGCTGCATTATGACTTACTTTGACAGGACCATAGACATCAAACTGAGGCTGATAAAGGCCATTGGAAGTATCAATATAGTAGTCAAGGGCAGAGCCACATGCACCGTACTCTGAAAAGCCGGGCTCATTGAGCATCCTTGTGTAGTATTGTTGCGGATTCTCCACAGAGAAGTCTACATCCTGAAACTCCACGAGCACTACAAGAGAGCGGTTGCCTTTTCCAATTGTTGGATAATTGGAGCGACCTGTGCCATCGAGGGAAGCCATCCTCTGCATCGAGGAGCCAGGCACCTGCGCGGAGGGGAAGACAGCTTGCGCCTCATCAGCAAGCATCATTATATTATCATGTGAGAATTCAAGGGGGCGTCCATCACGCACGACATCAGTCACATATCCACGTGCGTCACGCTGAACGATGCGTGTGCAATCCTCATCGGTCATGAAATGGAAGAACTCGTTGCCATGAACACGTACAGTTACAGTAGTGCCATCGGGATTAGTTATAGTGCGGGGACGAGGGTCGGCATTGACAGCCGAGAGCAGGCCGGGGATGGAGAGAGCCAGAGCGGCCAGCATGTGCTTACAGTTGATCATAGGTTACGATTAGTTCGGTTTTGAATCTTATTAATAAAGGCCTCCTTCAAACGGGAGGCCTGACAGAGGGATGGTTGCCTTACCAAGATTCGAACTTGGACAAACAGAACCAAAATCTGGTG
>CAYSMP010000096.1:0-15207 GCA_964432215.1 uncultured Sangeribacter sp. | reverse complement strand
TCGGCGTGGCGCTTCTCGCTTTCATCGTGGGTGACGCACTCACCAACAGCCGCAATCTCTTCGGCGACACTACTACCGTGGCTAAGATTGGCGGCAAAAAGATTGACTATACCGACTATCAGCGCAAGCGTGAAGAACTCAACCGGCAGCTCGAACAGCTGAAGCAGTCTAATCCGCAGCAATATGCTAATTTCGACGTGCAGATGCTCGGGCAGATGGCCGTAGACCAGCTTGTCGGAGAGCGCCTCCTCGACGATGCTGTCAAGAATGCCGGCATCGAGTCAAGTCCGGAACAACTCCGATTCTACGTGCTTGACAATCCAATCAACCGTGAGGCTATGGGCAACATCATCCAGCAGCTTAACGCTTCCGGATTCAGCGCTCAGACTCCCGCTCAGGCTTATGAGATCATCTTCAACCCCGGCCGTAACGGTATGTCAGAGCAGCAGGCAAAGCCTTTCCAGAATGCATGGATCGCTATGGAGGAAGAGACTAAGCAGCTCATCAAGCGTCAGAAGTATCAGCAGCTTGTAGTCGGCACTGTGAAGGCCAACGATCTTGACAAGAAAGCTCTCTACAACGATTATGTAGCTACTAATAATGTATCTCTCGCTTATCGCCCTTACGGAAATATCGACGAGAAGAAATATCCCGTAAGCGATTCTGAGATTAATGCCGCTTACTCTGAAGATAAGTCTTCTTTCGAGGTTCTTGAGCCTACTAAGGAGGTGTCATTCATCGCTATTAATATTGCGGCTTCCGACGCCGACCGCGCTGCCGCCAAGGCTCTCGCTCAGAATACTCTGAAGGCTCTTAACGATTCTGCTTCTTCCGGTCTTCCAGCCAATATTAAGAAGGAAGGCGTAGTGATGACCCGCAGCAATGTCCGCACTTCCGATCTCCGCAATGGTCCGGTGAAGAATTTCGTTTCTTCTGCTAAGGCCGGCGAGGTCAGCATGGTGACTGAAAACCTCCGTGGCTTCGATATCGTTAAGATGGGCAAGCGTTCATATGAGATCGACTCTATCCAGATCAATATCGTTCAGGTCGCTGGCGACGCTCTTCCCGCTAAGGTGGCAGCACGCCTCAATGCCGGTCTTCCTATCGACAGCATAAGCAAAGCTTTCTCTGCCGATAGCGTATTTGCTCAGAAAGAGCAGTGGATTCCTCTTTTCGCTCAAGATGGCCCCACCAACGCTCTCGCTTCCTCTCAGCTTGATTCCCTCCGCCAGTCTGGTGGCAAGTATGTCTCCATCATGACTTCTCCTCAGGGTTCAGTACTCGCTAAGGTGGTTAAGCAGAATGCTCCCGTTGAGGTCGTTGAGTTTGAGGAATACAATTATCAGCTCAATCCTTCTGCAAAGACTGTCGACGACGAAATTGCCAAGTTTGAAAAATATCTTGAGAAAAACAATACCGCTGAACTCTTCAGCAAAAATGCTGCTGAAGCCGGCTACAATGTTCAGACATTCCAGTTTACTCAGTCTACTCCCGCAGTTCCCCGTATGGCCGGCTACAACCAGTTCTTCCCGGATAGCCGTTCTGTAGTCCGTTGGGCTATGATCGACGGTCAGCCCGGACAGGTTTCCCGCATTTATGAGTCGAAAGACGCTTCCGCTCCGATGCTCTACGCTGTCGCTGTCGATGCTCAATATGACGACTATGTTCCGGTTGCCAACAACGATGTGAAGAACTATCTCACCAATAAGGTTCGTCGTCAGAAAGCTGGTAAGGACCTCGTGGCTGAATACCAGAAGGGTGGTTCTAACATTGAAGCTGTAGCTAAGGCTATGGGTGTTGAGCCCCGTCAGCTTGAGGCTTTCCGCATGGGTCGCGGCATGGGTGTCAATGATGCTAAGGTGCTCGGCCAGATTGCCGGTGCCAAGGCAGATAAGAAACTCGTGGTTGTCCCGGGTGAAGATGGTGTCTACGCTTTCGTGGTAAATGGTTCTTCAAAGGCCGACATGCCCTACAATGAAGCCAACTATGAGCAGCAGTACTTCCAGCTCGTCAACCCCAACCTCGACCAGATGCTCCGTGGCGGAGAAAAGCTCGTCAACAAGAGCTACAAATTCGAAGGTGGTGAATAATAAGGATAGCTGATTTACACTGAATATCATATCCCCGAATATCGAGGGTCATCCCCAACCGGGCGATGACCCTCTTTATAATTTCTACTTAATCATTGATCGTTAATAGTTTATAGTTGATCGTTAATCGTTAATATGAAACCTTCCCTAATTGGTATGACCCTCCAAGACCTCGAAGGAGTTGCAAAGCAGGGTGGCATGCCACGCTTTGTGGCAAAGCAGCTTGCTGACTGGCTCTACGCTAAGCGCGTCACTTCTTTCGAGGAAATGGCCAATATATCTAAGAAAAACCAGGCATGGCTTGCCGAAAACTATGTGATTGGCCGCAGTAAACCCGTGAAGTCATCGAAGTCGCAAGATGGCACTGTAAAATATCTCTTCGATGCCGGGAATGGCAACCGCGTGGAGTCTGTGATGATTCCTGATAAAGACCGGGCCACTCTTTGTGTCAGCTCTCAGTGCGGTTGCAAGATGAACTGTTATTTCTGTGCTACCGGCAAACTCGGTTTCAAGTCTAACCTTTCGGCTGCCCAGATCATGAATCAGGTGCTCTCGATGCCGATACGCCAGAATAAGACCGGCGGCAGCGAACAGGGCGAACTTACCAACATTGTGTTTATGGGCATGGGCGAGCCACTCGATAACTTCCCCGAAGTGTTGAAGGCCATCGAGATCCTGACAGCTCCCTGGGGACTCGCATGGAGTCCGAAGAGAATCACTGTATCTACGGTCGGTAAGCTTCCGCAGCTCAAGGACCTCCTTGAGAAGACAAATGTGCATGTAGCAATCAGTGTCCACACGGCTGATGTGCCGCAACGAGAGTCGATGATGCCAGCCCAGAAGGCATTCCCCATTCAGTCTGTGATGAAAATGTTGAAGTCATATGATTTTTCAGGCCAGCGCCGTCTTTCGCTTGAGTATATCATGTGGCGTGGTGTCAACGATGATGTGGCCCATGCAAATATGTTGATCAAGCTTATAGGCGATCTTGACTGTCGGGTCAATCTGATTCGATTCCACCGCATACCGGGTGTTGATCTCTACCCGGCCTCCGACGATCGTATGCAGATGTTCCGTAAGCTGCTCAATGATGCCGGGATCACTGCCACTATCCGGGCTTCTCGCGGTGAAGATATCGACGCAGCATGCGGTATGCTCGCTGCAAAAAAATAATTTTGGCCGTTTCATAATTATTTTGTAATTTTGAAAGTTAAATCTCCTCACAGCTCCTCAACCCCACAACTCTTCAACCTCACAACCCAACAACCTCACAACCCAACAACTTAAAATAACATGCACACCCCCATACGTGTGGGTATAACCCACGGAGATTTCAACGGCATCGGATATGAGGTCATAATCAAAGCTCTCGACGAGGAGGAGATCACAGATCTCTTCACTCCGGTCATTTTCGGCAGTGCTGAGATCATCAACCAGGTGCGTAAGGATATAGGAGCTGAGAACTTCCGTTTCACTCCGGTTCATAGCGCCGCCAATGCCCAGAATGGTAAGATAAACGTGGTCGACGTATGCCCGCGTGGTCTTGAGCTTACTCCGGGTCATCCCTCTAAGGAGGCCGGTGAGGCCGCTGTAGCGGCCCTCGAAGCGGCTTGTCTTGCTCTCGAAGACGGTGAAATAGACTTTATCGTGACTGCTCCTATAAATAAGAAGACTGTATATAGCGAAAAGTTCCCTTTCCCCGGACATACCGAGTTTCTTGCACAGAGGCTTGCCGACGACGAAGGAAAGGCTACTATGATTCTGTTCGACGACGAGATAAGGGTAGCCCTGGTGACTACTCATAAGGCTCTCCGCGAAGTGCCCGATGCTATTACTAAGGAATCCGTGAAACGCACGATAATGAATATGGATGCTGCTTTGAAGCAGGATTTCCGTATGGATAAGCCCCGTATCGCTGTATTGTCGCTCAATCCTCACAATGGCGACAACGGCTTGCTCGGGGCTGAGGAAATCAGGGAGATCGAGCCGGCTATAGCTGAGTGCGTGGCTGAAGGAATATTGGCATTCGGTCCTTTTGCTGCCGATGGTTTCTTCGGTACCGGCGACTATGCCAAGTATGATGGGATCGTCGCTATGTACCATGATCAGGGACTCGCCCCGTTCAAGGCTCTTGCACGTGAATATGGGGTGAATTATACTGCCGGATTGAAATATGTCCGCACAAGTCCCGACCACGGCACAGGCTACAACATTGCCGGTAAGAACGAAGCCGATCCCACTTCTATGAGGCAGGCGATCTATCAGGGTATAGATCTTACGCGCAATCGGGCCATGCATAGCGAAGCCACTGCCAACCCAATGCCTAAGATGAAGCAGGAACGCCGCCAGAAACCCACTCCCGAAGATTCCACCCCCCAATAACAAAATTCCCCTCACAACTTCCCAACCTCACAACCCCACAACCCCACAACCTCACAACTCCACAACCCCACAACCTCACAACTCCACAACCCACCCATGACCTCCGTAGCCGCCGTACTCCGTGCAGGAATATTCTCCCCAAACCACATCGCCAACGATGCGGCGATACTTCATGCTGTGGTGGCTGAACTGCGGAGGCGTGGATGTATCGTATCGGTGTATTCCGAAGAAGAGTTTTGCTATGCGGTTGTCCATGAGGATGTAGTGCTCGCCATGTGTAGAGGAGCCAAGGCAATTGAGAAACTTCAACGCCTTGAAGATGAAGGACACCTGGTGATGAATTCAGGGTATGGCATCGAAAATTGTATCCGCATGATTATGGTCCGTCTCCTCGATCAGGCAGCTCTTCCTATCCCACAGAGTTTCGTCGTCGATACTGATGTCGACATCCGTAAGATTCTCTCCAAGGCTGGCTTCAGCGCTTGCTGGGTCAAGAAAGGAGAAGCTCCGGTGCATCATCTTGAGGATATAGCTCGGTGCCGCCATATTGAGGAGGCTCAGGAGATACTGCATGAGTTCTTTTTCCGCCATATTTCTAAAGCCGTCGTAAGCCGTGACGTGGAGGGTGAGAAAATTCGTTGCTATGGGATAGCCTCTTCAGGCACATTTCATGCATTCCTTCCATACCGCACCGTAGACGGACGCGACGCTGGAAATTCTCTTCATGCAGAGCTTTATGAGGAAGTCAGGAATATATGCATGAAGGCAGCCGAGGTCTTGAAGGTCGACATCTTTGGATGTGATGTTGTCCTTGACCGTGACGGGGTATGCCATCTTGTAAATTTCGATGACTGGCCAAGCTTTGCTCCCATACGCAAGGAAGCCGCACGTGCTATCGCGAAGGCTGTCTTGGCGCGCATAAGAAAGCCGTCATCTAAAAGAAAAAGCGTATGAAGTCGAGAAGACCTATACCTATCACTGATGAGAAGTTCCCGCTTTTCCCAAAGCTGATTGCCACTTCTTTCGGAGCCGGATTCCTACCTTTGGCCCCCGGCACTTGGGGTGCAATCGTAGGTATAATCTTGTGGCTACCGTTCTATATATGGTTTCCCGGTACTCCTGCATGGATTTTTACAATTGCAGCCATATTGTTTTTCACAATTGCAGGTACGTGGGCAAGTTCCGTTTCGGAGCATTACTGGGGAAAAGATCCGGTGGCAGCATGTGTCGATGAGACTGTCGGTCAGCTCATTTCCCTTCTTCCGCTTTGCGGAGGTCCTGTGGAAGCACCTTGGTGGCTCATTTTGCTCTCTCTCGCTCTTTTCCGTTTCTTCGATATCTTCAAGCCTTTGGGCATAAGAAGTATGGAGAGATTTCCCGGAGGATTCGGCATGATGGCCGATGATATTCTCGCAGCTATATATGCAGCATGTATCGTTGATGCCATACTGTTGTTGATATGATGATAATGTATATAACCCTGAACACATTCCATTGCCATGGAAACAGATAAGAATAATACTTTGCCCGACGGGCATCATGACCATAGCCTGAAGCACATTGGCGACACTCTGCTGAAAAGCAAGTCGTTTTTGCCTACATTTATTCGTTCTGCGGTATCGAGCCAAGCTTCCGGATGGGTCGACTTCATCGTCGGCTTCGTTATGTTCTATTGGATCTTCAATCAGCACCTCTCATGGCTCGCTACCGGTATAGGTGTGGTAGCCGGTGGGATTGTCAACTGCATCATATGTTATAAATTCACTTTCCGGGCAGAGAATTGTCCTTGGAAAGCTGTTGTGGTAAAGTATGCACTTGTCTGGATTGGTAATCTAATATTGAATTCCGGAGGTACGGAGCTGCTTTACATTTTGCTTAAGAAATGGCATGTCCTTGAAGACATGGGTTTCAAGGCTGCTGGTTATTATACCACAGCACGACTCGTAATGTCGCTGCTCGTTTCATGGTTCTGGAACTTTATTCTGCAGCGAAATTTCGTCTATCGGCCATCTCGTTTCGACCCTTATGCTGTCCGATTCATGACCTCACTTCTCACATTCCTGCATATAAAGCACAAAGATTGATGGAATATATACTCATATAGATGGAATCTAAAGACATATGCGCCTCAACACTACACTCTGTTGAGGGTGTAAGCCCAAAATTACATCCAAATCAATATGCAATTATGAATTCGATAAAGACAAAAGCAAAATCCGCGCGTGATTCCCTTCAGCAAGGGATCTACGTTGTCATAAATCCGTTTGTGCGTCTTCTTCTGCATATCGGCTTTACTCCTAATATTATCACTTTTATAGGTTTTCTTGGCAATCTCGCGGCAGCTGTGGTCATTGCGTGGGGTGCTCATCGCTCTTTAGGCGCATATCTTGATTGGAGGTGTCTGACGTGGGGGGGAGCCCTGATCATAGGATTCTCTCTTTTCGACATGCTTGATGGGCAGGCTGCCCGCCTCGGCAATCTTGCTTCTACATTCGGTGCATTCTTTGATTCTGTCCTTGACCGATACTGTGAGTTTCTTACAGTTGGAGCGGTGGCATATCTCTTCATTTGTATGGGGTGGGATATAGCGGCACTGCTTACGTTTCTCGCATTGATGGGGTCTTTATTGGTGAGCTACACCCGTGCCCGTGGTGAAGGCCTTGGTGTAGTTTGTAAGATTGGGTTCATGCAGCGTCCTGAAAGGGTAGTGGTGACAGCCCTTTCTCTTCTGGCTACAGGCATTTGTGGTCAGTGCAGTGTCAAATCATTCGATCCTCTTTGGATTGTAGCTGTCGCAATGGGTGTGATGGCAGTTTTCACCAATCTTACTGCCATAGCACGAATCAATTATATGAAAAGACATCTTGACCGATAGCCTATGGGTAAGATTAAGGATCATATTAGGTTGGTGACTGATTGTCTTGGATTGCCGAGTCTCAAGGAGGCTATGGCATGCATAATTGCTCTCGCGGTGTGGCTGGGTGTCACCGCGTTGTTTATCGGATTCCGTCCGGAGCATATATTCCTTGCCATTCTTATTGGCAGCCTCTTTTTTCTTGCTCCCGCTTCTCGCCGGCTCGTCGTGGCGCTTATTCCTTTCGCTCTTTTCGGCATCAGCTACGACTGGATGAATCTCCTCCCTAATTATGAAGTCAATCCCATAGATGTCCGTGGTCTCTACGAGACTGAGAAATCCATCTTCGGCATCTATTCGCCCGGTAGTTTCTCTGCCGGTGAATCTCTCCTGACCCCAAATGAGTTCTTTGCTCTTCACACTCATCCTGTGCTTGATTTTCTCGCCGGTATCTTCTACTTGTGTTGGGTACCGCTCCCTATATTCTACGGCCTTTGGGTCTATTTCTCTGGCCGTAGCTTCGACTATCTTCGCTTTGCTCTTGTCTTTTTACTCGTGAATCTTATCGGCTTTGCCGGCTATTATATTCATCCTGCCGCTCCTCCATGGTATGTGGCTATGCATGGTTTTGAAGCCGTCACCGGCACTCCAGGTTCCGTAGCCGGACTTGCCCGCTTCGACGATATGACGGGACTTTCCATCTTCCATGGGCTCTACGAGCGCAATGCAAATGTGTTTGCAGCGATGCCCTCACTCCATTCCGCCTATACATTTGTAGCATTCATTTATTCGTTCATTATTCATAGCAGCCGCACGTGGAAATGTATTCTTGGCATAGTGTCATTCGGCATTTGGTTTACAGCTGTCTACACTTCACATCACTATATTCTCGACGTTTGCGGTGGCATTCTCTGCTCCTTCCTTGCAGTATTCATTTTCGAGTGCCTGCTTATGCGTATTCCCTCCTTCCGACGTTGGCTATCACGCTACGCGGCCTACATCTCCCCTCAGACGGAATTCTAAATTCTCAATTCTCAATTATCGATTATGACAGAAAAAGAACAATACTACGCTGAAATGCGTGAGAAATACGATGTCCATCCCGATGTCCTCAACTACGATGATATTGCGTCGATGGTGCCGAAACTGAAAGGACACGAAAAGCTCGTCAATTGGCTTCTCCATTGGCTGCAGGTTGATGAAGTAAATGCCGTGCATAGCCGTTGGTGCGACACTCCGGGTCCCGATTTCGTCAAGCGGATGGTGGAAGATGATTTCAAGATAAAGCTCCGCGTTGATGGGCAGGAAATACTCGATAATATGCCCGACGGACACTTTATCACAGTTTCAAACCATCCTTTCGGTGCCCTCGACGGTATTACGTTGATATATCTCGTCACCCGACGTTTCCCCGACTTCAAGGTAATGGTCAATATGATTCTCAATAAGATTTCGGCAATGCGTCCGAATTTTATCGCTGTAGATGCCTGGAGCAGTAAAGATCCTGCAAAGCGTCAGGTCTCCGTCAATGGAATTCGCGATGCTCTTCGCCAGGTGAAAGAAGGTAAGCCACTCGGCTTCTTCCCAGCAGGTGCTATGAGCAAGGTCGATATTCATGGCCATCTTGAGGATCGTGAGTGGCAGAAGTCTGTCATTCAGATCATAGGCAAGGCAAAGGTCCCGGTCATTCCAATCTTCTTCCATGGCAGCAATAGTTGGTGGTTCAACTTCTTGGGGCATGCCTGTTGGCCCGCACGCTCGTTGCGCCTCCCTGCTGAAGTATTCCGTAAGCGTGGAAAGGAATTGCATGTTTCAATTGGCGAACCTATTAGCGTGGAAGATATCGCTGCCCACAACTCTTCTCCTGAAGAACTTGGCAAGTACCTGCGTTCCAAAACCTACGCACTCCGTTCCCTCAAGTAGTTGCCTCATCCATCGTATCTTGACAGTTCCCACCCACAACCTTACAACTCCCCAACTCCATAATGGAAAAATTTAAAAAACTCAAGGAAGAGTATCGCGGAAGCCTCAAGAGTAGCGATACAGAAGAATGGTTCGACCTCATTTTTTATCGACCCATAGGATTCACATGGGCTGTAATAGCCCGCAAACTTGGCATACACCCCAACGCCATTACCATTGCTTCTATTTTCATTGGTATAGGCGCTGGCATCGCTTTCTATTATAATAATTTCTGGATCAATTTTATTGGGATGTTCCTGCTCATTTGGGCCAATTCCTATGATAGCGCCGACGGACAGCTCGCGCGTATGACAAAGCAGTATTCCCGTCTGGGCCGCATACTCGATGGGGTCAGTTCCGATCTATGGTTTGTGGCCATATATATTGCCATATGTCTCCGTGAAAACTACACGTCTGATTTCTTCATGGCCCACAAATGGATGATATGGGTGCTCGCTGTCTTGGCAGGGATCTGTCATGCCCAGCAGGCTGCTATGGCCGACATATATCGCCAGTTCCATTTATTCTTCCTTAAGGGAAAGTCAGGCTCAGAGCTCGAAGATGCGCAGGTGCTTTGGAAGAAGTTTCATGCCATGTCTTGGCGTAAGGAGTTTTTCAGCAAACTTGTGATGGGATTCTATGCCAACTATACGCGCACTCAAGAACGCTGCACTCCTCAGATGCAGAAACTGCGTAGGGCACTTCGCGAGAAATATCATTCCCATATACCAAAGGAATTCAACGAGCGCTTCCGTGAATTGAGCCGGCCACTGATGAAATATACTAATATCTTGAGTTTCAACGTACGCAGCTGGGCTCTTTTCATTTCAATTCTCGTACTCCGGATGCCATGGATCTATTTCGCGTTTGAAGTCACCGTGATGAACATCTTACTTCTCTATATGGTATTCCGTCACGAACGTATGTGCCGCCGCCTACGCCAATCCCTCGATAATTCTAAATTCTAAATTCTAAATTCTTAATTATGAACAAGCCTTTTATTTCAGCTATTATCATCGCAATAGCGATTGTGATACTCGGCCTCTCTTTGAAAGCCGGAATAGATAACTTCGCTTTTCGCGATCGAGAAGTCACAGTTAAAGGACTCGCTGAGCGAGAGGTGCCTGCGGACCTCGTCACTTGGCCGATATCTTATTCTGTTGCCGGCAACGACCTCGCATCTCTTTACAACCAGGTGAGTCGTAGCAATGAGACCATCATTAGTTTTCTCACATCCAACGGCATCTCCCGCGAAGAGATCTCCATCAATCCACCGGACACATACAATGCTGAGTCTAATCAGTATCGTTCCAATACATTCAACTACAATTATTCCATCTCAAGCACCGTCACTGTCACTACTAAGAAGGTTGATAAGGTTCGTGAACTTCTAAACCGTCAGTCAGAACTTCTAAAAGAGGGTATCGCGTTCTCCAATTCATACATCAACTATCAGTTTACCGGTCTCAACGCCATCAAGCCTGAGATGATAGGGGAGGCTACAAAGGCTGCACGTGATGCTGCTGCCCAGTTTGCTGCTGACAGTGAAAGCCGTGTGGGCAAAATCAAGAATGCCCATCAGGGCCAGTTCTCGATCGATGACTCCGACTCCTCTACCCCCTATCTTAAGAAAGTCCGTGTAGTCACCACCATCGTCTACTACCTCGAAGACTAACCCCAAAAATCACTCAAATCATCCAATCAAGCTAAATTGAGACTAATCCTGTTTAATCCTGTTTAGCTTCGATTAATCCCCCTCATAAACTCTAAATTCAAATGCTAATCCTCCCAAAAAAATACAACCCCAAACTCCTCCCCGAGACAACAGAAGTCGCTATCCAGCACATTAAGGATTCCTTTCAGCGTCATCTTTCAAAGGCTCTTAACCTTCGCCGGGTGACGGCACCTCTCTTTGTGCTCTCCGGCACCGGTATCAACGACGATCTCAACGGGGTAGAACATCCGGTTAGTTTCCCAATAGATGCTATCGGTGGCCGTAAAGCGGAAGTAGTGCATTCCCTTGCAAAATGGAAACGCATGAAACTTGGTGCATACGACATAGCACCCGGTTATGGTCTTTATACCGATATGAATGCCATACGCACTTTCGAGGATCTTGACAACCTTCACTCTCTCTATGTGGATCAGTGGGACTGGGAAAAGACTATACGTGAGGAAGACCGCAACCTCGGTTTTCTTAAGGATACAGTCCGGAGGATATATGGTGCGGTGAAGGCTGTCGAGGCTGAAATCTACGAGCGTTTCCCCCACATCACACCCTGGCTTCCTGAAGAAGTCACTTTCATACATGCTCAAGAACTCCTTGACTTATATCCGGAGCTCACCCCTAAAGAGCGTGAAAACGAGGCTGCGAAGAAGTATGGCGCTGTATTCATCATAGGTATCGGTGCTCCTCTATCAAGTGGTGAGCCACATGATGGGCGTGCCCCGGACTATGATGATTGGATTACTCCAAACGAAGATGGTTTCCTTGGACTCAATGGCGATCTCATCCTATGGAATCCCGTTCTCGAAAGTGGTTTTGAACTCTCTTCTATGGGAATCCGCGTGAGCCCTGAATCCCTGCGCATGCAGCTGAAGGAGCGTGGCTGCGAGGAGCGCGAGCAATATGACTTCCATAAATCCCTTCTCGAAGGCAAACTGCCTTACTCAATAGGAGGAGGCATAGGCCAGAGCCGCCTGTGTATGTATCTTCTCCAGAAGGCTCATATTGGCGAAGTCCAAGCCTCAATCTGGCCTGAATCCCAGATTGCAGACTGCGCCGCCGCCGGCATCCTTCTCCTCTAATGATTTGCTATGTAACGGTGGTTTCCTGACCATCGCGAGTGTATGCAGTAGGGACGCACGGTCCGTGCGTCCCTACTGCTTTACCATTCTATTGGAGTTTTCCCCCGCGAAGCCAAATAAGCATTCGCCTGCGAGAAATGTCGGCATCCGAAAAATCCCCTTGAGGCCGAAAGAGGTGATGGGTGGGGTGCCGTCAGTATCAAATGTTTGTTTCGGTCGATCATGCTTCCCTTCCTGATGGCATCAGATCCCCAAAGCATAAACACTACTCCATCTCCATGCTCATTGATGGCGCGCACTGCCGCATCGGTAAACTGACTCCAGCCGAGGTTGGCATGCGACCTTGGCTGATGTTCTCTCACCGTCAGAGTAGCGTTGAGCAGAAGCACTCCCTGCTTGGCCCATCGCGTCAAGTCCCCGTCTGCCGGTATAGGTGCACCTGTATCTGTATTTATCTCTTTGAAGATGTTGCGTAGTGATGGGGGTATCTGAATATTCGGATTGACTGAGAATGCCATACCATTGGCTTGGCCGGGCCCGTGATACGGATCCTGACCGATTATGACTACTTTCGTGTCAGCAAAAGGTGAATTGTCAAATGCTGAAAATATCTTTCCTGCAGGAGGGTAGACGTGGAACCGCGGATCTGCATATTCCATTCTGACTGCATTAGCCAACGCACCGAAATATGGCTTTTCAAATTCCTCTTGCAGTTCTCTTTTCCATCCCTCCTCAATCTTCACATTCATATTTTGTATTATTAGATCAGCTGAATCACGTTCACTTTAAAATGCTCCATCGAACACAACACAATTACCATCAGCGTGAATGTCACCACCATATACTGCCACATAGTGACTGTCCTAACTTTCCTCGATACTTTTATAGGATCTCTATGCATCATACTGAAAACCCATAGAGAGGATGCAAGCAAGCAGATACCGATGATGATTCCTACCCAAGGAGAGACGAATTCTACTGCCGTCGGCCTTACTACTAAGGTTAGTGTCACCAAGATCGCGTTTCCAAGATAGACGAAACGGGTGAAATATCCTCCTCTTTTTGTGACAAGAGTTTCTTTAGAGTTCATTAGGTCTTCCTCGTAGCGTAGATATTGCACTGCTATATGAGCGTTGACAGCTAAAAGACCAATGATGAAAGAGTAGACTGTCACAGGAAGCCATTCAGTACTGTGAGGGTTTTGGATGAGGGCTGTGCCACTGACTGCAATTGGACCAAATAAGATAAAGGTAAATACCAGCGACCAAGCGGTACGCACTATCGGTTTCGGCCCTGCAAAATAGAGATAGAGCATCACTAAGATTAAGAGAAAATAGCCTACTCCAATCCATCCGATGAAAGAGAAGAGTGATAACCCTGCAGTGACCGTAAGTAAACCCACGCCGTTGGCTACTATTTTCAATAGTTGGACTTTGGTAGAGTTGGATGAGCGTGAGTCTCGATTGGCCATTCCGGAAATATTTTCTCCGGCTCCATAACAAAGATCAGCGTAACCATGGTAAAGGTTGGCCGATGTTTGCAGAAGTATTGCGAATATTAGGGTCATGATGGCAGGGAAGATAGTGATACCTCCACGTATCACGGATGCTGTCAACCCTCCCATCACTGCACCCACGCTGATGATCAGCGACGAGGGATGGGCGTTATATATTATGGTCTTTGTTAAGCTATTCATAATTCAATACTTATTATTCAATATTTTACATTAAACCCTCTGTTGGAGACACAAAGCTCGCGTGTCGGCTAACTCGCCTGTGCATAGCCTTATTATGTTATGCATTAAATTAGACTCCCAAGTAAACTATTGCTGCCAGCGATCCCACTCCGATGATGACCCAGAGCAATACAGCCTGCACCAGCGGCCGCACACCTACCTGCTTGATTACCTTGAGGCTCAACCCTGCGCCGATTGCGAAGAGAACGGCTATCAGGCACTGCTTCGCTATCGCTACCAGAACATCATAGACTGGCCTGAACGTATCGGTCCCGACATATGTATTGAAAATCATAGCCACAACAAAGAGAAGTATAAACCATGGTATGCTCACCTTGCTCTTCTTTCCGTCGACGCCATTATCTGTATTCTTATTATTGCGGGCGGCAAACCACATGGTGAAAAATGCCAGAGGAATTATCCATAGTGCACGGGTGCACTTGATGAGTGTGGCAAGGTCACACGCGGCATTGCTGCCCGGGAAATACATTTGGTCGAAGGCGGCTCCGGCGCCTACTACGCTGCTGGTGTCGTGGATGGCGATGGCTGCCCATGTGCCAAACTGATGTTGTGTGAGCCCTAAATAATGACCCATAGGTGGGAAGATGAAGAGGGCGATGGCATTTAGGATGAAGATAACACCGAGAGATACCGCCATTTCGTTTTGGTCGGCTTTAAGGACTGGGCCTACTGCTGCTATTGCACTGCCGCCGCAGATGGCTGTTCCCGACGAAATAAGATAGGAAGTCTTTTCGTTGATACGCATTATCCGTCCGAGAAATACTCCGGCTGTCATAACTATGATCACCGAGGCCACCGTGAAAATCATACCCTCAGCGCCGCTCTGAAGCGACTTCTCCAGATTCATCCCGAATCCAAGTCCAACTACCGATGCCTGAAGTAGATATTTCGAAAGTTTCTTGTTGAAAGTAGGGTAGGGGATGCCAAAGATGAGAGCGAAGACAAGTCCCACAAAGAGCGCTACAGGCGCTGAGATAAGAGTGGTTCCGAAAATCAGCTTGAATGGGATAAACATGAGTAGCAAAAGCACCCAATAAAGGTATTTAGCGGTTGTAGCCATTAGTTAGTAGTTGTTTGATAGGGTTATCGCTTATTTCGTTATTCATTATGCAAAATTAACATTTTCCCCCCACTCCACAAAATATTTCTATCAAAATATACGCATTCCTTCGACACTCTATGCCATCCATCCCTTTATGCTCCCCGGAGCCTGTTCTCCGGGATGTGCTAAGGTGTTTTTCGCTCTGTAACTACTCAGGTATAAACAAAAGCGCACACAGAGGGCACACGGAGCTTTTAACATTTATTTCTATTTATAATTGCATAATTTATCCGGCTTTATACACAGAGGGGCA
>CAYSMP010000095.1:0-15283 GCA_964432215.1 uncultured Sangeribacter sp. | reverse complement strand
CGCCTGCTTCAAACTCCTTTTTCGATCCGTCTGGAAAGGTTATGGTGATCATATTGAATATCTTCTTTTGTTAATTTAATGATTTGTCAATCACACACATGGATAGTCCAAAAGCGGCATTGGGCCATTTCTGGGCGTGATTTATCGCGCAAAGATACAAAAAAATTCACATATCCACAAATATTTACCTTCTTATTTGTTTATTAAAAGTAATTTATTAATTTTGTATTCCAAATCCCTCATCATCACCTCACTCTACAACCTAAATAAAACTAACAATGATAAAAGAAGAAGTAAAAGCACTCCTTGAGGAGTATCTCGACGCTCCGGAAGCTTGGAGCGACAATGTTATGATAGAAGTTGATCCTAAGTCTCTCGATTGCCGTCTTTACGACGAAGATGATACCGATGTAGAATCTTCCGACAAAGACTACTGGGAGGTGATGGATCTCCTGCAGATGGCTTCCGACGACTCCGGAGCCTGGGAAATCGACCCCGAAGCCCTCGAAGAGCTTGTTGCCACCTACCAGTATCAATGAGGCGCACAATAATCTTCGTGGCATAACTTTCAACACTGCTTCATTTACGTGGCGCAAGCAGAGCATTATTTGCGAATGTCGGAATTTAGTGTTAAATTTACGGAAAAGATGCACATTATGGATGATTCACGCAAATACCCGATAGGCCAGCAGAACTTTCGCGAGCTGCGGAAGCAGGGGTCATTGTATGTAGACAAAACCACTTTTCTGGAAAAAATAGTCAACAATGGTACTCAATACTGGTTTCTGGCACGTCCCCGACGTTTTGGGAAGAGCTTGTTCCTCTCGACAATGGAGTATTTCTACAGGGGTGAGCGGGAGCTTTTTAAAGGGCTTTTTATCTACACTAAAGACTGGAACTGGGAGGTGTATCCTGTGCTGAGGCTTGACCTCAACGTGGACAAATACAAGGAACCGGGACTGCTTGACGAGGTACTCGATCTTTATTTCAGAAAATGGGAGGATAAATATGGAGTTAGCGCAATCGCCGGTACGCTTTCGGGAAGATTTCATAACATCATAGAGGCAGCCCACAGGAAGACTGGGCGTCCGGTGGTGATACTTGTCGATGAATATGACAAGCCATTGGTCAACAACCTTAACCATGATGAGAACTTTGAGCACTACAGCACAAAGTTGGCGTCTATTTACTCCAACTTCAAAAGTTCGGCTGAGCATATCCAATTGGTGTTTCTGACCGGTGTCAGCCGTTTCACTAAGCTTAGTGTCTTCTCTGACCTCAACAACTTGCGGGATATCACTTTTTCTGAAGAGTTCGCCGACATCTGCGGTATCACAGAAACGGAACTTCACAATATTTTCAAGGATGGTATCTGCTCACTTGCTTCACGATATCGTGTATCCTCTACGGAAGCAATGCGTCTTCTTAAAGAAAACTATGATGGCTACAGATTTGCAAAGTGTGGAAGTGAAATCTACAATCCATGGTCGGTACTGAATGCATTGGCTGATAAGAGTATATCCAATTTCTGGAGCAGAACAGGAGATCCTTCTATTATAGCTGCAGCTTTGAAGAATTTGGATGTAGATTTGGAAAAGACTCTAAATTCCCGTTTCCGCTTCCGTATACTTGAAGGGATGGATCTAAAGAACGTCGATCCTACGGCGTTGCTGTATCAGACAGGCTACCTTACCATCAAGGATTACGACTTCCAGACCGATACTGTCACGCTTGGAGTTCCCAACAAGGAGGTAAGAGAAAGCTTGTTTGAGAACCTTGTGCCTCTATATATTAATGTAAAGAGCGTCGCTCCCGTCGGAGTGGTATTCAACATCATTGATGCAATCCGTGACGGTAAACCTGAGAAAATGGTAAGAGAACTTGACATATATCTCTCGAGTATCCCCTACAATATGAGGATGGAAGATGAGCATAACCTACATAATGCTATCTATATTCTACTCACGTTGATAGGCACGGAGACAGATACGGAGGTGCGTACGTCTTGATGCGCCGCTAATTGAGGAAGTCGATAAATAGTTAGTATGTAACAAATGGTCCAGTCGCACAAGCAGGCCGGACCATCATATGTTTACCGTATCATTATCTTCTTGGTGTATGAGACATTTGGGTCAGTATAAAG
This sequence comes from uncultured Sangeribacter sp., assembly GCA_964432215.1. Lineage (GTDB taxonomy): Bacteria > Bacteroidota > Bacteroidia > Bacteroidales > Muribaculaceae > Lepagella. The sequence goes on along the minus strand of CAYSMP010000095.1, from coordinate 13,140 downwards.
ATGCCCGGTTGCAAAGTAACTGCTGTATCTTGGATGATTCTGGTGTTGTATACAGATCTTCCATCCAAGGCGTTCACCGAGACTTTTTGTTCGGAATTGCTTTTTATCAAGACTGTCGAGCCGTTGACTGCAATGTCTGGACTCTGATCAGTAATTTCTTCAACAGCATCATCATCCGTGAAGTACGGTAGAATTTCAATGGTATAAGTACATTGTAAACTCCAGAGTGAAATTATATCCATCCAATTGATATATTGGCTCTGAAATCGAATCGATCACAGGTTGCAGACCTTCCACGGAGTAACCTTGTTCGATTCGTAGTATTGGGAGGAATGAATTTTTATATCCCAAAAGTGAGCTCTTGGCTGATGATTCCAGCAGAAACAGTGTCATTCTTATAACTTTCATGGCGCTTGGCTCGGCCTCTTGACGCTCCGGCGATTGAAGCGGTTCAGAAATAATAGGAGGCCATTGCGTAGATACCTTGCAGAAGAGTTTTTTCCGGATAAAATCTATCAAAATAGACATTATTATATGACAAATGTCTGTATTGGCCGTATATATCATGATTTGATATTATGTAACCGGCACTAAATCCGCATGGTCCAAGATTCACGAACAGTCCGAGTTTTGCATCAAAAGCCAACCATTGCCCTTTAGAAGTGCTTACTGCCTTCCGTGTGTATCCTGCATCTGCCGAGCTTTGCAGCAGCGAGACAGAGACGTATGGAATGTTCATCATTACGCCAGGTTGGGCAAATATTCCAATTTCGCATCTTTTTATTCTCAAGGGTGGAGTCTTGAATATGAAGGATGGTCTAAAGAATATGTTGGAGGGATCGTTAGAATCCCATTCTACATACCAATCATTTCCTTTTGGTTGTCCCTCTGGATAAACCGTTTTCCATTGTCCCAGCGATGCGCCTAAACCAAGATATCGGTTAATCATGTAATGGTACGATAAATCCACTTGCCAAGTGTATGAGTTTGAGAAAGCCCCGCTGAGGGCAATTCTATTCTTCTCGAATTCAAATATCCTATTTTGCTTCTCAGCTGCAAATGAGTACAGATGCAAAACAAAGGTAATGGATAGTGTAAAGAATAATCTGATAATTGACCATCCTTGCATTGACACTGTAGGCATGTCTTTGATATTTTATCAGTAGTTTAGAGATAAAAAATTCATGTCGCGTTAATTAAAACAACGCGACATTTTGACTATTTAGTATAATAGAAGCGTATTCCAAGCCATTTGTTATTGTAGTAGGCTGCTCCAAATGCATCAATATTATTTATTTTAAAGTCACTCGGTGTATATGGAACAGGAACGGTCCCATAAAACGCTATGCCGAACGACCTGTCGAATATTACAGATTTTGATTTTTTATTATCATACTCTACGACTCCAGTAATATACGGGTGCTCTTCGTTGAAGGTAAACTGCGAAGGACACCAATACAAATAGGCAATCATAGGATCCGTTGGCTTGATTCTTTTTTCATATGGCTGATATACATGTTTGTTAATAAGTGCTTTAGAAATATCAAATACTTCTTTGGCTGCAGTATCATATAACTTATTGATTATCTTTTCCCTGTAGTAGTTATCTCCAATTCTTATTTCTGGCATCCAACCGAATACCCAATCATTCCAGTCTCGAAGCATTTTTAATTTATGGAATGCTCCATAGATAAATGTGTTAGTCACTTGATTCAAGGAAGCTTGAAACTTACTCCATTTAGCGTTAATAGGGGGTTGAATAATTGTCAGATTGTTTGGTATATCATACTTTAGAACACCTTCCAACTGGTTAAATCCTATAGCAAGCTTCTGAGCTTCAATGTCAGGCCAATATGATACGCAACAAAATTTTTTTTTCTGTTGCATCCTTACTTTAACACCAGCACTTTTATAGAACCCATAGTTTACATCAAATATATTGACTTGTACCCGATGCTTTTTATCAAATTCTTTAGATTTGGATACATCTTTTCCTCTGATTAGGTCAAAGAAGGCTTTGAATATATTGGAATTAGACCATTTGTAAGAATCTACTCCATACTGTAAGTGGAATGTGTTTGGTTTTTCTGGAGTTGGTGCCCGTGTCCCTTTATCATCTATTTCATACTCCAATAATTCTCCTTCCTGAGCATAAACATGCTTGAACGAATTGGTGAAATTTACGTTCTCATTCAACTTTATTGTTTTGCCAGCTTCAATGCTGTCTTTTACAAGTGGATTAAAGTTTCTAACAGCTAAATCAATTTCGGAGACTTTTTCTTTTTTTGATGAAAATGTCCCATAGGGTGTTATTTTATACAGCTCTCCTGCAATACAAATACGGAGAGTTGTATCCATAGCATGCATCAAGATATTATCAAAGATGAGATTTTCAGCTTTCATAAGATTGAACTCATCAATTGTCATCTCCTCAAGGTCCTCCAAATTATCATCGTAACTTAGTTTTTCAGTACGTGTCCTTTTTGCGTTATGTATTTGTTCGTTTAAAAAAGCAATAGATTTAAAGCTATTATTAGAACGTGATAAATAACTGATATCTGGATTCTCCCCATTCTGAAGATCTTCAATGAACTGTTCAAATGAGGTACATGAAGGGAAATTAAGAAAGCCTTCATTTGTAACAGATGCTAATTCTTTTTCTTCACATATTTCTTCGGTTGTTTCTGAGAAGAGTATGTCTTCAGAACATGATACCGAAATCATTAGGATGATTATGACGAAGCTCGTAAGTTTTAATACCTTTTTCATAAAATTTTTTGAGTAAATTGATTAGTAAAAAGCTAGAGTTAGGAATATTTTATTTATGATGACTTCATACCTACTATATTTCACCATAAAAGTTGTTGCCTTTCTCTGTATCAATCTCTATAATAATAGTACCTACGAGTTCTCCAACAGGCACGATCACTTCCAAAGGAGTGGTATCGATTTCATACGTTGCAGAAAGTAGTGTTTCATCAATCACAGATAACGTTGCCATTCCTTCTGGGATATAGAATGAGAGATGAAGCTCCTCTCCATAATACGCACACGTGATGTTTTGGCGGTCTGGTGCTTTTGGACGCCCTGCTGATACTCCTTTGTTTCTTTTTACCAGCGTGATTGGTGTTTTTTGTGTCGGTGTGGATTGACTATTTGGCTCTGCTACAGTTAATGCACTAATAAGGCAAAGCCCGATGATTGTTGTCAAAAGTCTTTTCTGTCTCATATTCGTTAGATTTTTTTGCAAAATTATAATTATTACGCGGGTTCTACAAATATAGAGACTAAAAACAATCTTACATAAATCCTTTGTAAGTATTTGAAAACCAATAAATTGAATATGATGTAAGATTCATAAATCTTACATTGTTTATAAATGATTGTAGATTAGCTATTTGGGATAAAGTTATAAACGAATTTGTAAGACCGGTTCTTCCTCATTTTTTTTGCTATCATAGTCTTTTTAAGATTAAATCCTTATGAGGCATGTTGCTATCTATTATTCTCTGTTTAAGTCTTCTTTTTCTAGTGTATAAGTTATTTGATGTGATTTCCATAAGGAAGCAAATTGCCTTGACTGAGAATCCAGCAAAAATCAGACAGCATAGGTGTATGTCATTCTCCTTGAGTTGAGGGCATTCATTTCTGAGTTTATTTAAGATATCACCCATATACTTGTTAATCTCCTCCTCTATCTGAAGAAGTCCTTCTTTAGATCCGATGTTTTTTACCTCGGTTTCAATGTTTCTCATCAATAATTGTTGAAATTTGGGTAAGGCGCCTTTCTCAAAATACTCTTCACATAGACTGTTCAATGTAGACCACTTATTCCTGAATAGACTTTCTATTATGATATTGCGATGTTCATCTTTGGTATCGTATTCATTCTTTAAAGCTTCTATCTCTTTGATATGCCGATGTGCTTCATTTTCAAGTATTTCCTTAATGTTGCTTAACTGTTGTTTTGTAGTATTCAATTCATTATTTAGGCCTACCTTTTCTTTTTCGAAGTCATCTATCAGTTGTTTGTTGTCATTGTCTTCAACTCGAAGCTTTTCGATAATTGCGTCCTGTCTGTCTATTTTTTGTTTAAGTTCGGACAAAGCCGTTGTACGTTCGTTTATTTTTAGGGCTAACGTTGTTTTCTCCGCATTGATTTTCTCCGATAATGCCTTTATATTCATAAGTGACTCTATCATGGCATCAAGTTCTGATTTATGGGCTCTATTTCGAAGTCTAATGAATATAATGCTGATAATTGCAATAAAGCCTACTACTATCCCAACTGCCCAAATTATATGCAGTTTGAGTCTGGCTTCACGTTGTCTCTTTACCGATAGGCGAGAATAGAAATCACGCTCAGCACTCAAGACAGATTCTTTGATTACAGTTTCGGCAACTGCATTCTGATAAAAAAGTAGGGAGTCAATCACTTCCCGCTCAAAAGAGTCGTCTGTATGCAATTTGATATGCCTATAATATGCATAAAGCGTGAAGACTTTGTCTTCAGCAGTTTTAGCAGACGACAAAATGTCCATAAAATCTTCTTCATTTAATTTATTGTGATTTCTGGTGTCTTCAATCTCAAGTCTCAGTATTTTAGAATCGAGACTATCATTAGCATACATATTATCTTCAAGTAGTCTAATGTCGCTTTCAGTCAGTTCATTGGTTTTTCCAACAGAAACTAATGCCCCGATTCGCATTCTACGGATGTATTTTAAGAGATGAGTGTTATCCGCATTTTCCATTTTTGTTATCTCGTAAACGCTGTCGAGTAGGTGCAAGCCTTTGTCGTACTTTGAGTCATTAATGTACTCAGTAGCAAGATCCGCTATAGCATACCTTTGGTTAATAAATCTTTCTGATTTTCCAAAGAATTCGATTGTTTCCTTTCGGTATTTGGCTGCTTCTGCATAATTGTAGGCATTGAAAAAGAGATCGGCGATGCACTCTGCGGATTTCGCGTGCCAGTAATCGTTGCTGAGTCGTTTTGATTCCTCATAGGCATTGAGGTAATACTTCATAGCGTCGCGTGGCTTATCCTGATTATATAACACTTCACCCATATAGAAGTTGGAGCGGATGCCCTTGTCGCCACGCCATGAGCCGTCATATTTTTTATATGCAATAGAAATTAGTGAATCGGAGTCGAGAGGAACATTGGTCTTCACCTGTGCCTGAGTCATAAGCAGGGCAAAGTAGGGGAGTTCTCCATGGCTTAGCTGGCTTTGGTCAATACTCTCGAGTACATGCAACGCGCTGTCGGCATCCTGCTCCATGATGGCGTCAGCCTGCTTCAGCGTATCAATTTTGCTACCGGTGCAGGCGTCCAGCATGAAACATAAAACAACAATTATTGGAATCTGATGTCTCATATCCTTTATTTTTTTTACAAAATTACAAAAGATAATGTTTTTTTGCAATTTTTATGCGCATTAGAAAAGTTAAAACAATGTTCACACCGATTCAGCTCTAATTACGTTCTTTGATACTATGATAACTTTGGGTATAGACTTCCAAGAAAACATGATAAGAGAAATTGAAATTTTTTTGTGATTGGGGTTGAGTTTTGAGGTTTCTGTGTGTCTTATCTATGTATGGCGAGGATAATAATACATATTATAGATGATCTTGCGCGCGGCATCTTCAATCCAAGTCATGCACTGATAATAATCTGAAAAATAATACATATGGATAAGTATGAACTTGTGCTTGATATTATCGAGCATTCTGAAAGATATGATGCCGAAAGCCTGTCGAAGCTTCTATCAGATCCTGAAATAAAGAAGATTTACAATGCTTTTTGTAAGACTGAGTCTGCCGTAGTAGCTAATATCCAGGTAGATGTCGATGCAGAATGGAAGCGTTTCTCACGCAATTATTTCTTTGGCAAAGGGAGGTTGTTTTTCTTGCATGGAAGCCGGGTCGCTTCGATTGGCGTGATCATTTTCACTTCAATCCTGGCTGTCGGGGCCGGAATAGCCGTATCGATGGCAATAGAGGAAAGAAGGGGGGAAGAGGTTAAGGATAGTAAGATCGAAGCATCGGAGAATAAGATGGTAGCTCAAACATCGGAACAAGTTTCTGAGGAACTCACGTACACATCAGAATCTTTACCTATAATGTTTGAGGATGAGTCACTAGAAAACATTATAAAGGCAATAGCAAAAGCTTATGGTGTAGAAGTTAAAATCAATAACATGGATGCTGCCTCGCTTCGTCTTTACTACAAGTTTGACCCTGCCTTGCATCTTGATGAAGTGGTGTCACAGTTAAACACGTTCGACCAGATTGATATAAGACTTAACGATAATACTATAACTATTGATTAATTGGCAGAATGAGAACGACTCTAACACTGATTATGGCTGCAATTACGCTTATTTCAGCCAATGCATACAAATACAGTTATACATTTGAAAAATCACCTATTTCAGACGCAATAGTCAGGATAAGTAAGGATCATCCGGAAATTAATGTTTCATTTATCTACAAGGAACTTGATAACTACAGGACTTCTGCAAAAGTTCGCACTGATGATGCTTATGAGGCTTTACGACAGACTATCGGATTAAATCCCATATCGGTCAAAAAGCAGGATAGAAATTATTATATCGAGGCTCGCCAGCATGGAGAATTTAATTATAAAGGCAGATTGGTCGGCGACAACAACGAGCCTGTGATAGCCGCGACAGTCATGTTGCTCGCCCCTGCAGATTCATCTCTTGTCACATATGGCATCACGGATGAGACCGGACATTTTTCCATACCATGTGATCGACGCGACGTAACAGCTCGACTGGCTTGCCTCGGATATAAGACCATTTTAAAAAGATTTGATAATTTCTCTGTTGGCACTATAATAATGGAGCAGCAGGCGGTATCATTAAAGACCATCACAGTGGAAGGGAGAACTCAACGCCTTATAAGAAACGGAGTGGAGTATATTCCCGGGAAAAAGACCAAGAGCCTATCGCTCGACGCTACAAATCTTCTTCTCAATATGCAGATACCTACACTCGACATAAATCCTATGACTAAGGCCATAACCACATCGGCAGGTAAGGAGGTGAAAATATTCATAGATCATGTCCCGGCTTCTGATCAGGATATAGAGGGGTTGCGTCCCGAGGATGTATTGCGCGTGGAGGTCTTGAACTATCCTGATGATCCGCGATTCAATGAAGCAATCTATGTGGTCAATTTCATAATGCAGCATTACGAATGGGGAGGATATACTAAGCTCGCCGCAAATGGAGAAACCATATCTGAAGATAAATTAAAGGGAAGCGCCTTCTCCCGTTTTGTTTATAAGAAATTGACTCTCGACGGCTACGTAGGAGCTGACTGGTATCATTCAGGAAGAAACCGTTCCAGTCAAGAGTCTACATATAGAGATGTTGAGTTTGAGGGGCAACATTATGATGAGATAATTAGAAAGACGCAGATGGGTGAAGACTATCAAAGTCGCTCCAATACCCAGAATGTGTCACTGACTGCGAGCTATCGCAACGATGATTCTTTCATCCAACATACCGTTTCGTTTGGAAGGTCGGCGATGCCATTGACTCAATATAGTTCAACGGTTGATTTCCTGCATGCTGATATTAATAGCCTATCCTCATTTAAAAGTGAAGACAGACAGTCTATCTATCCGGCAATAAGAGGCTACTATCAGTTTTCTATGCCTAAAGGAAACTCTATTGTTGCGTCCTGGAACTTTACTTATGGCTCTACAAAACGTGGTTCGTTTTATAGGCTTGGAGAGTACACTCCAATTATAAATGATAATAAAGAAAAGGTTTATTCTCCATCTGTTTCATTTCAGTATCACAAGAAATTGGGTCATAATAATGCATTCCGATTTGATCTTAACACTTATAACACTATCTATGATACACGATACTTTGGTTCTGACAATAGTCTTCAGAAGCTCGTGTCGTCAGAAAATATGTTTTTCTTGATTTACACTCAGAACTGGGAGAAGCTTAGCTTGTACACCCGTGCAGGTGCTTCATACGTAGAAGGGAGGGTCAATGGCTCTTCGACTCTGAAAGAATGGAATCCACGCCTTGGCTTTCAAGTGGAATACAGAGTCAACGGCAAGAATTCCTTGAGTGTAGATGGCTGGTGGGCAAATTCGCACCCGGAAGCATCTACTGCCAACGATGCGCTTGTTCAGGACAATGAATTGTTGTGGCTTCAGGGTAATCCTGATTTGAGAAATACTCTTTTATGTCTTACTTCTGCCTCATATACTTTCGTTCCGTCTAACAGATTTTCTCTTACCTCCTCAATTCAATATGAAGGGAATCCTAACAAGCAGGCATACAGATATTATTCGCTTGACGGGCATGACGGATTGATTAGGCAATCTGTCAATAGTGGAGATGGCCACTCATATTCCGCGTGGGTCTCGGCTAATGTTAAGCTTTTCGATAATTCACTGAGTGTGAAGGTAAGCGGTCAGGCAAGGAGGGTAGTGCTCACAGGGTGTGATGCACAGTCGCTCAATATGCTTTCAGGCTCTGTCAATGCCTATTATTCCAAAAATAATTGGTCTGCCATGTTGTTTTATCAAACTCCTCAGAAACGTCTTAGCGCATGGAGCAATGGATTCCGATCAAGGAATGGAAGCACTTATGGCTTTTTAATCAACTATACCGTGGGAAATCTCAAGGCAAGTCTTGAATTCCGGAATTGGTTTACGCGTGATGGATATTATGAGAGTTATTTCAACTCTGCGCGTTTCTCGGAAGAAAACCGTTGGTGGAGTGCATACTCATCTCGCGGATTGGCGCTTTCATTGTCTTATACATTCAATTATGGCAAGAAGGTTTCAAACAATAACGAGCAGCAAGGTGGCGGCGGCGTAGGAAGTGCTATCTTGAAATAAATCATATAATATTAAGATTTGTAAGTAGCTCGCAAAATATTATGATATGATAAATGTGAGATAATCATGAGGCAGCTTGGCTGCGGAGCGAAGGAGCTTAGTGAGCTATGCGACTGATTTATCTAAAATGATGTATGGAAAGTTACAGAGAAGCAAGCAAAAAAAGAAAGCAACTAAGCACAGACATACACTTTGACAGGAGGTGAGAAGCAAAATGGTCCGAAGCCGATAGAGGAGCCGGACCATTTTGTATTAAGACGAAGCTAAAATTTTTTATTTTCAGTGGCAGGGAAGAAGGCATGTATTCTTCCACTATTTTACATGCATACATAAAGGGAGTTTTTAGTTCCTCAGGACATGTCTGATCGAATATTGGTATTATTACGGTCCCTCCATTGATATTGCGTATGACTTTTACGTCCTCTATTTTGTTATTGTATGCATCTGATACAACATTGTATGATTCGGAATACGATTGTGCCCATAAAGACATAGCACATATCAAACCAATCGGAATTATTAGAATGCGGTTCATTTTATCATTAATTTTTTAGTGTATGAATTTTGTTTGTCGCCGTATGTGAGAATAAAAATGCCAGGATATAAAGGAATTTGGGCATATTGGTCAATCCTTTCTTGGTATAGGTTTTTACCATCAATAGTTCTTATTGTCAGATACATAACAGAGTCGCATCTTATGGAAACTGCTCGGTCTTTGATTTCTATGACTGGATCTTCATTTGATACTTCTCCTACAGCATCTTGGGCTTGAAGTTTTTCAAGATATTCCAGATCATGAGGATCCATATAATCCTTAACAGCAAAATTGGACATTCTATAGGCTTGCCCATTGATGCAAATATATGCACTGAAATAGGCAAATGGCTTGATCTGTTCTGCGGTCACGGTCACGGATGATTTTCCTGTGATATCTACATATTGTTGATTGAATACTCTAGGAGGACTAGGAAGATCTGTATGGAGACGAGCATAGTAGAAAATTAGTTGTTCAGTTTCAGACGGTATATCAAAGGTTACTGAGAGCGTCCCTATACACATACGGTCAGGAGAAAGATCCGGAAAAATCTCATATTGATAGGTGACATCGCTAATTAGTGAGTCTACGTCAAAATCAAGTGTGTCACTGGCAAAAGACAGGGAAGACCAAAGAATTATGAGGGCTAAGAATATTTTATTTATCATTTGATGACTATTTTTGATATGTTGATATTTCCAGAATGAGTCTGCTCTCTTCTAATATATATGCCGGAAGGGAGGTTTGTAAGGTTTAGATCAGGTTCTCTTCCATTGAAAATCAATTCTCCGCGTAGATTGAATACCTGAATGTCCTTCTCTTCAGTTAATGGACTGCTTGTACTGGTTGTTTTTCCGTAGGTTGTCTGCCTATTATCACTAAAGTATGGAGAGATGTATTATGTAATGTCTTTTGGGTATCGACAGTTGTCATTCTATTTCACCTTGATATACATTGCCTCTCTCAGTCTCCATCTCAATATATATAGTGCCTTGGAGTGGACCAACCGTAATGGTTGTCTCAAGAGGAGAGGTGTCGAATTGATAGCTGGCATTGAGTGCGTTTTCGTCGGTCACTGATAGGGTTGCCATTCCCTCGGGTATAACGAAGGAGATGTATAGTTCCTCTCCGTCGTAGGAGCAGGTGACGATTTGACGGTCCGGGGCCTTCGGACGAAAAGGTTTCACTCTTGTTCCTGTCTTCTGAAGGGTTATCATTCTTTTGGGTGCTTCTTTTTCTGCAGATACAGCGGATAAAGAAAGGCATGCAGAACTGAGTAAAGCTAGTCCTAACATGATAAATTTGTTGTTTGTCTTTCTCATAATTGATTGTTGATTTGATTTGCAAAATTAGAGGTTTTTCCGTGTATATTCAAAAAAAAGTAACTTTAAATTTCTAACACCGATAATGTATAATATTCAGGAAATCAATAGAATAACCAGTGTTAGGAAATTAATTTCCTAACACTGGTTATTCTATTGATAGTTAATATATTGTGAAAAGGTTCAGATATTTATTGTAAGTAGTTAAATTTTAATATATTAAGTGGCTCATAAAAATTAATGATATTATAACTGCTGCTACTTGATTAATATGGGTCATTTAGTTTTTGTGAGTTATTTAATTTAATAATGCAATAATTCTTTCTATACATGGAGCATCCGTTGCTAAAATACGATCAATCAGTCGCCTTTTGCTTACATAGAAATTTCCTGTCTTTATTCCCATAAGATAGCTTATCGCCTTTCCAGAAAAACCGGCAATAATAAGTATAGCTAGTGTAATGTCTCTTTCCGATAGATTTGCACACTCAGCTCTAAGGAGAGTTATGATTCCGTCAAAGTGTGAGTCTACAGCAGCCTCAATCTGGGCAATACCTTTTCGACTGCCAATTTTTTTTATTTCCTTCTCTATGTTGTCCGTTATGTGTTTTCGCATAATTGGAGAATTACCTTTTTCGTAATATTCATTGCAGAGGAGATTGAGGGTAGTCCATTTCTCTTTGAAGAGTTTCTCTAAAACAATATCCTTGGTTCTGAGAACGTTTGATTGGATATTAATATTATGCTCCAAAATCTTAACGTTTTGTCTTTGTTCATTAATTTCGTTATGCAATTGGAATATTTCTTGTCTCAGTGATTCTATTGCCTGTTTTTTTTCATCAATGGAGTTCCTAAATCTATCCATTATGTCATTTTTCATCTTAATATCTTTCTCAAGATTGGTGTTGATGGTTATGGTTTCAGTCATTTTCTGTTCAAGAAGTTCTACTTTAAGGTTTTTCTCAATCACTGTAGCCTTTAACTCCTCTATTGATTTATTGTTTTTCTTTATCGCTTCCTCCAGAATTGATCTTTCGATATTATCCTTGGATGATTTAGCCTTAAGTTCAATGATGGATTCTATGGTTGCTTCAAGTTCTATTTTGGATGCTAAGCTTTTTAACCTATATATCCTCCATGTAAGGAAAGTAGCGATGCATGATGTAAGAAAACAGATAAAGAAAATCTGTGATTTTTTTTTGTTCCTTATTGTCATCTCTGAGTAGAAATCACGTTCCGCTCCCGTCACTGATTCCTTGATTATATTTTCAGCTATTGAATTTTGGTAGTGCAATAAAGAGTCAACCAAATTAAAAGCCAATGAGGTATTTCCCGACATTTTTGCATATTCATACTTATGGTAATACATTCGGACTTTATCTTCAATCGAAGTGTCTGCTTGGATTAAGCTGTCAATCAGATTGGTAAGAAATGTACTATCACCATTATTTATGATTTTATTTCTAAGGATGAGCGCTTCTATATTGGATGCATTCCCTTGCATCATATCTAATGTCTTATAGTCTACACTGTCGATTTCGTTGATTCTATTTGTAGCTACAAGGATGTCAATTCGTGGACTCCGTAGGTACTGCAGGAGAAGTGAATCATTGGGACTATCCTTGACAGATTTATCATAAACACTATCAAGCATGACGATTGCTTCGTCATATCTAGAATCATTGATATAATCGAATATTAAATCGGCTATTGCGTATCTCTGGTTTGTTATTTTCGCTGATTTTCCAAAATACTCTATAGCTTCTTTACGGTATCTTGCTGCTTCGTCATAGTTGTATGCATCGAAGAAGAGGTCGGCGATGCGTTCGGAGGATTTGGCGTGCCAGTAGTCGTTGCCGAGGCGTTTAGATTCCTCGTAGGCGGAGAGATAGTGGCGCATGGCCTCTCGGGGACTGTCATTGTTGAAGAACAACTCTCCCATATAGAAATTCGAGCGTATGCCTTTGTCGCCCCACCAGTCGTCGGCATACTTGCCGTATGCAATAGAGATGAGGGAGTCGGATTCAAGAGGCACGTCGGTCTTCACCATTGCCTGTGTCATCAGCAGGGAGTAATAGGGGAGGTCCCTTTCGGAGATGCGGCTTCGGTTTATGCCTTGGAGGATGCTCAGTGCGCTGTCGGGATGCTCTTCCATGAGGAAGTCGGCCTTGGTGAGGGCAGAGTGGTCGGCTCCAAAGCATGCGCTTAGGATGAAAAGAAGTGGAGTTGATAGTATCAGGAGTATCCTCATAAAATTTACTTATGTCTTGCGCAAAAATGAGATTAATGAATAAAAAAAGTCGCAGATGAAAATCTGCGACTTTTTGTGTCCGAAATGAGACTCGAACTCACACGAGCGAAAGCTCACTACCCCCTCAAAG
>CAYSMP010000094.1:0-15297 GCA_964432215.1 uncultured Sangeribacter sp. | reverse complement strand
TCGGCATACTCCTTTTGTCCCATCGGCGTGTCAGGCGGTTGTATTCAAAATACTCTGGAGAGCCTACACGGTGCATCTCGATATGTTCTGGTGTTCCTAAACCTTGTTTTAGTATAACCAGCCAATAAGCTAATGAGACTGACAAGGTCCATTGTTTACCATTGCCTTATTTATTGCAGGATAGCAGAATTTGCATCAGAACCTACAGAAACTTCATCACCACGCTGCACTTTCTTTCCATAATTGAAAGTATAGGTTGCAGTGAATTGAAACCATTGGTGATCTGAACGAGAAATTTCCGTTTGGTGCGATGAGAAATATTTTCCTTTAAGCCATGACTCACTGCCTTTCCATGAATTTCTAAATGGATTATGAGCTGTCGCCCGCAACGTCCATTTTCCATTTCCCCAACCTATGGAGGCACCATAAGAAAGTCGCGTTTTCTCTCGATTGCTTGACATTGAGTATTGCACAAGCATGTCATCACCCGAGTTGCAATAGGCAGACAAATAGAACTTGCCTAAGTAATAGCCAGCAGATAAATTATAGAGAAATGCTGCCCGGTGTTCATCATATTCGCCCGTTGTCTGATACATCCACAGTTGCGGTTTGAAATTCAGCACCAATGAATTGTCGAATAATCTGGATGTAAATGATAGTCCGGCATATTCATATGCATAATTTCCAGCGTTTTTTACAGTTCTAATAATAGCTTTACCATTAAGATATGGCAAATATATCGCAGTAGGACGCTTAAAAATTTCAAAATAACCCATATCCGCACTCATAGAAAATTCATTAACCGGAGCCCAATTAAATGAAATATCACTTGAAATATGACGAGAGTTTTTTAATTGTGGATTTCCTGTAATATACAGATATTCGTTGCTCTGAATTATGTTGCCTCCTTTAGAACTAATGTCAGTTGTATTAGTTGCGTAATTTAACTCAAACTCCAACGATTTTTTACTATTGAAAGCATATTGAAGACTTAAATATCCACAAGGCAATATGTCCTTGGTATTTTGACCATCTATACGGTTCCATTCATAGGCTCCACCAATGGTAAACTGTGCATAAAGCTTCTGAGCATTTAAATTGTAGGAAATAAGTCCAATTGCTCCCAGATCATTAAATTTCTGTACCGAAGGAGCAGACCCGGAATAATTGATTCTGTCATAGTTCTGTATCTACGTCAAGTTAAAATTCAGTCCATGGCGATCGTTAAACTGCTTGTTAAGCTGTGCCTGAAGCGAACCTTCAAAGACATTTTCACGAGCAATAGTTTTGATATCCGTATCAAAAGATGAATATCTTGAATCACTGTTTACATGGTAGTAATGAAAATTGGGAACTAAACTGAGAGAAATATTACGCCCTAAATCAAAATAATATTCTCCATACCATCTGGGATAAAGCGTCCTCCTATTAAGTGTAGAGGAATACTTTTCGGTGTCAACAATCGCATTTGAAAAGGAGACTTCTCCCTCGGCATCTGAATGAGGCTGATTTGAATAGCTCAATGTCAAACGATTGGAAATGGACTTGTGAGCATCTTCATACTTCGCACGTAGAGCCGCTGAGAATCGGTTGCTTTGCGTATGAAAATTTGTCAGATTGGTTTCACGAGTCACACTTTGCCCGTCCGCGAGTGAAAATATCTGAGTTCCGTCAGCGCCACCATGATGCGAATCAAGGTTATAGTCTGACAATGAAAAGTCATAGGTCATGCGTTTGTAAGTGAACTTGGTATATGCCAGGCCACTTACAGATCCGGCTACAAGATTTCCGACTCCACGGTATTTGGCATACCCGCCATATTCAATTTTTCTTAGAGTAATATTTATGACGTAAGGATTATGATGATACCTTGCATCCATTGGATGAATAAGATATTCCACTGTCTTTACTTCTTCAGGATTGAGAGCTTCCAAATCCTCTTCAGAGGCTTCAGAGGAGTTGATATAGATTTTCACATCTCTTTTTGAATTTGTCACGACCACCCCACCCTGAAGATCTATCTTCAGCATAGGAATTGCCATTTGATACAAAAGATCAATTGCTCCATTTGAATTTTGTTTTTGACGCGCAGTCGGAATGAAGACGCTTCTATCAGAATATTCCTTTTGGATATCCGCATTCACTGAGACAGAGTTAAGGCGGATGGCATTTTCTGACATAAAAATATTACCAAGAGCAAAAGACTTGCAATCTACATATTTCGTCTTATAGCCTATACATGAAAGTTTGGCAATGACATGCTGTCGATCACAAGGGATTCTGAACCTGCCATTTTCATCGGCAATTCCGTAGGTTAGAACAGTGGAGTCTCTGGGAGCAAGAAGCAATATAGTAGCAGCCGCTACAGCCTGACCATCCGTTCCGATGGCTTGACCCGTATATACATACTTGCCATGTTGCAAAGCCTCGATATAGTAAGTATTTTTAGTTTTGACAACAGTGACAGGATTCAATCCTATGGCTTGACGGAGTGCATCATATGCATTGTCGGTATGTACTGAAGCACTCGTGTTGTAATTTTCAAGTTCATTATAAATGAAGTTGATGTCGAGCTCAGGATGACTATCCATTATACTTTGAATTGCTTTCGGAAGAGGAGTGGAGTTGAAATGGTAGGAAAACTTTTCAGCATCGGCCATACAGAACACTGACATGGCACAAACAAACATAATTAGTCGTATCATGATGTCAGTAAATTTTTATGGTGTTATCCTTAACAATGATATGTATTTGCTCGAAGTTGTTTAGGCTCTCCACTACCTCCTCAATAGGCAGGCCCTGGTTCCAACGGAAATATAGGCGCAACGACTTGGGCGAATCAGTCGTGAACATTACTTTGCAACCATAATACTCCCCAATTCTATTGACTATGGTTTCTAACAGTTCGTTATCAAAAACTATGGTTTCGGGCACAATTTCAGGATTATCTTCAACGGCAATTGTCGCATTGTTCATATCGGCGTCCTCCTTAGTTATGGCTACAATGCCTTCGGCTTGAGCCTCAACCTTTTTATCATGAACATAATTCACGCCTACTCCAACTACAGCGGCAACAGCAGCGAGTGAAACAATACATATAGCAATACTGGCTGCGATATTGCGCGAGAATAGATTGAATATTCTGAGATGGCGTTTGCTGTGAATACGTTCGAATTCTTTCCACTCTACATCGATATCAGGTGTGGGAATCGGAGTTAGGCTTGCCTTGGTCTTATCAAGCACACTATAGACCTCCCTTACCTCAGGATCAGCAAGCAGGGTTTCTATCTCTCGTTCGGAATAACAGTCCGGATGCTCAATGGCATCAAATAATTTATCTATTTTATCCATTATGAGAAAGTTTTTTGCGTAAGATTTCTATTGCATGACGCAAATGCTTATAGACAGCAACCTCGCTTATACCCAATGTTGCGGAAATTTCCTTATAACTCATGCCGTCTGTGAAACGCAAGGCTACCACCCGTCGGCAAGCATCTGTAAGCTCATTGGCTATCGTAGAATGAATCAAGAATATCGTCTCGTCATCCGGCCAATCCTCATCCGCTATTTCCTCTTCGTCTACGGAATAAACCTCCTTAATACGGTCTTGAACTGTAAGATTACGGAAGTGCTTCAGGCATCGGTTACGAACCGCGGTCATCAAATATGAAGCCGACACGTCTGACCTCCCGGCAACGAGTAAGGCCTCAAAGACATCGTGCACTATGTCTCTTGCCACATTGTCATCACGGAGCATCAGCATTGCAAGCCGATACATGGCAGCATAATGTGTACGGAAAAGCTGTTCTATGTCATCAAATTTTGTCATACATATATATGACCCTTCCCTCGCAAAAAACCTAACCTCTCATACAAAATTTTTTCCAACTAAAAAAATAAAACGTCCATCGACATTTTGTATGGACAATCATATAAATGCCCCTTTACGCTTTTTCTATCAGCCAGCCATCGATATTGTTAGTGGAAGATGAGTAGTTGGCAGCTATCTTGATGATTTCTTTTCCAGAGTTGGCAAAAGGAAGATGATATCCTTTTTCGTTTATTTGGTCCATGGCTTCTTGTGCTGAACCGTTGGTTTTGAGTTCAAAAATGTAGATAAAGCGTTTAGTCTTTATCTTCATGTCCATACGGGCATTACATGTTTGGAGCTCTGCCAATGGTTCGAAACCAAGTGCACGTAGCAATAAAAACAGGCAACTTTGGAAATATTTTTCACGCTTATCCAATTTCGTCAAGCCATATGGATTGCCATGAAGGAAGGTCTTTAATTCCTCCATAAAAAGTTGAGCATCTCCTTTGACCAACGATCTACGCATTTTGATGCAGTCTTCGTTGGTCTTTTCCTTTTCATATCCTGAATAGATAGGCAATAGAGCCTCAGTAAAACTTTCAGCAACTTCAAGATTGGGGAGTCCAAGAGTAAAAATACCCACTTCATCCTCATATCCCTTAATTGTGACATATCCACTTTCAAAAAGAAGTGCCACAGGATTTTGAATATATGATTCATTGGCAGCGAGATCGCTGGCTATAGTTTCAATGCAATCGAGAGAGGGCATAAAAAAATCATCCCTCTTTAGCACATCAATGAGATATGTCGGTGTTCCTGATTGGAACCAAAAATTATCCATGCTTTTGCTTTTCAATGCCCGCAGAATACTGTAAGGATTATAAATATCCGGACATTTTCTTGCAAAATGGTATCCATCATATTTCTTTTTAAGATGGCGGAAAATCTCCTGAAAATCCTTTCCCTCCTCAATGGCAAAATTCTCTATTCCTACTCGAAATCGATCTAATAGTTCTTGCTCAGTTATTCCACATATAGAAGAATATTCATTAAGCAGAGATATGTCTTCAAGATGATTTGCGCCACTAAAAAGGCTCGTGTGGCTGAAACGCGACACTCCTGTGACAAATGCAAACGTAATATACTCATCAGCATTCTTAAGAACAGTGAAAAGAGACTTTAGTGTCTGTCTGTAATATGCATTAAGTTCAGATTGTTCAGGTCTTATCGTATCAAGAAGGAGTGAGTCATATTCATCTACGAGTATTGCGACTTTTTGTCCAGTCAGCTCATAAGCTTTCATAATAATCGCAGCAAGTCTATCTGAAAAGTCTCCTTCTGCCTCAGAAATACCATAATTTCGTTCATACGCCGAGAGAGACACTTGCAGATACTTGTCAAGATTCTCTTTTGCAGTTGCCCTCACAGCATTGAATGAAAACTTGACGATTGGCTTTGGAGTCCAATCAACTTCATCTGTATCAAGTGAAAGTCCTTTGAAAAGATCACGCCTCCCCTCAAAATATGCTTGAAGAGTCGACAGAAACAAGCTTTTTCCAAATCGACGAGGCCGACTAAGGAAATAATATTTCCCAGTTTCTATCATCTTCTTGGCGAACATCGTCTTATCTACATAAACGTATCCTCCGGTAATAATCTCGGAGAAACTCTGAATGCCAACTGGATATTTTATTACCTGCGCCATGTCACAAAAACTCTTTTCAACTCTCAAAGTTACATAAAAAATATCAGATATAAAAATTTTCTATGTCAGACCTTACTAAAAAACTGACAGGGTACTGAATTAGAAATTCAGCACCCTGTGTTTCTGCTTTGCTTCTTCTCCGAAGATTAGCCTTCGGAGATAGCGTCGCTTGGGCAAACCTGTGCGCAGCTACCGCAGTCGATGCAGGTGTCCGGGTTGATGTGGTAGATATCGCCCTCAGTGATTGAATCGGTGGGGCAAACGCTCTGGCAAGTGCCACATGCGACGCAGTTGTCGCCAATTACATAAGCCATAATTGTAATTCTTTTAAAGGTTTATTATTTTGATAATTGTTATCAGGATGATTTTGTAATGCAAATTTAAACCTAAAACCGCAATCCACCAAACATTCAGCCAATTTATTGTCACTCCACCCCCTAATTTAGACACCGTCTAAACTACAATTATATTTAGTTGACAAAGTTGTATCCAAAATAATAAACTATCATAACGAATTAAATGTTAATATGATGACTAAGTAACTCAAAAATATTTAACTGAAAACTTGCATAGTCATTAAAAAAATAGTAACTTTGCGAAAACCATTTAATTATTACTCAATATGACTCGAAACATCACAATTAAAAATCCTTCTCAAAAGATGATTCAAGTCTTTGACGAATTGAAAGAGAGGAAACAAGAGCAGATCAAAAAATTGACTGAAAAAAAACAGTGTACTTTTACTATTATCGTATAAATGGATATTTCATTCGATATCTTAAATCAGGAAGGCGACCACATTAAGGTTGGCCTTTCTTATTATGATTATGAGACAGTAAGCATTTTTTCTTCAGATCCTTTGACATTAACTCTAGTATTTTATGATGTCACATTGGTAAGAGAATCAGGTGAAGGATATGTGGGATACAAATCTCTTTTCGCAATATCAGATGTTCTTGCCAGATTCATGAATGAAAACGAAGATGCAGTACTATGTTTTTATTGTGACGCAGCTACCGACGTGTTGCGACATCATACAAATATGTTGCCACAGGAATATAGAAGTAGATTGTTTTCAAGAATGTTCGACCTCTATATTAGAACTCACAAGGATTTATCTGGATATATAAACCATAAAGTTGAAATTGAAGATCCTGGTCATCCAGAAAATCGACAATTTGCTCATTTCATATGCCGAACAGAACATGAACGAGCTGTAGAGGAATTAGGAAAACTATTAATGCAAAAATAAAGTTACTCCCGGCTGATTGTTGTTATCAGCCGGGAGTAACTTCTTAATCATGACTTGATTTTGCCTGAACTCAGTTAATTATGCAATATGAATTAAGGATTAGCATTCAGTGTTTATCCTTATATACCTTGATGTCCTTTGATTTCTGAGGAGCATCCTCAAATCCACGTAGACGGAGGAGAGCTTTAGCATCCGGAGCATGGCCGCGGAAATCTTTAAAGAGCTCCGTAGCATCTTTGTCGTCACCGCTCTCAAGAATATTCTTCTTATACACCTCAGCTGTCTTCTTGTCGAAGATTCCCTTCTCCTGGAAAAGCTCCCACGCATCCGCCTCAAGCACCTGTGCCCAAAGATAAGTATAGTAGCCGGATGCATAGCCATCATCACCAAAGATATGCTTGAAATAAGGCGAACGGTAACGATAAGTGATCTCTGCCGGCATACCAATCTGCTCTGCAAAAGCAGCCTCAAATCCCGGGACATCTACATTCTCTCCGTCTGTCTTGCCCCATGCGAGGTCAAGAAGAGCAGCACCCGCAAGCTCAGTAGTAATGAAGCCCTGGTTAAACTTGGCGGCATCCTGTATCTTCTGGATCATTTCCTCGCTGATAGGCTCACCTGTCTTATAATGTTTGGCATAGTAGCGGAGCACTTCCGGCGAGGTTGCCCAATGCTCGTTGAGCTGGGATGGAAGTTCTACGGCATCGCGGTCTACATTCGTGCCGGCAAGGGTCTTGTAGTTGGAGCGCGCCAGCATTCCCTGAAGGCCATGGCCAAACTCATGGAACATTGTCTCTACCTCATCAAGCGTAAGGAGTGCAGGAACATCGCCGGCCGGACGAGAGAAGTTGCATACATTATATACGATTGGACGCTTCATAACGCCATCCTCATACATACCTGCTGACTGCATCTGCTCCATCCATGCTCCTTGCACCTTGGAATTGCGCGGGAAAAAGTCGGTCATGAAGACTGAAATGTGTTCTCCAGTCTTTGCATCCTGCACGTCGTAGACAGTCACTTCATCCATATACTTCGGGGCGTCAGGCATCTCAACGAGCTTTATGCCGTAGAGTTTCTCAGCACAATAGAAAAGACCATTCTTCACATTCTCAAGCGAGAAGTAAGGCTGGATGTCGGCATCGCTCAGACCAAATTTCTGTTCCTTCACCTTTCCTGCATAGTAGTAATAATCCCATGGTGCAATCTTAAAGCTGCCTCCATTAGCGTCAACGTATGCCTGCATATCGGCTACTTCCTCCTGCGAACGCTTGACAGCCGGCTCGAACACCTGAAGAAGAAGACTTTCGGCAGCCTCCGGAGTCTTGGCCATTACCTTAGCTGTCTGCATCTGAGCAAAGTTGTCGAAGCCCATCAGCTTCGCCTTCTCTGCACGCAGTTTTACAATCTTTTCTATGACGGGATAGTTGCTGTTGGCGCCATAGCTTGCAAGACTTGTATAACCCTTATAGATCGCTTCGCGAAGACCGCGGTTATCGGCTGATTCAAGCACCGGAAGACGGCTTGGCGCACGCAAGGTAAACACCCAGAGTCCGTCAAGACCTCGGGCAGTAGCTTCCTCTGCAGCAGCTGCCACTACATTGTCGGGAAGTCCGGCAAGGTCTGCCTTGTCATATACAGTCACGAAAAACTCATTGGTGGCATTAAGCAAATTCTTGTTGAATTGGATGAAAAGGTTGGAGAGCTCATCGTTGATCTTTACGAGTTGCTCCTTCTTCTCAGGAGAAAGAGCCGCTCCTTGCTCCGAGAATTGACGGTAGTATTTTTCCACGAGACGCTTCTGCACCGGAGTCAAACCCATCTTATCGCGCATGTCATATATCGACTTGATGCGGTCGAAAAGTTGCTGATTGAGCATCACCTTGTTCTGTGCATCATTGAGAAGAGGAATAGCTTCTTCTGCCATAGCAGCGAATTCAGGAGTCTTCATACAGCTGTCATAGTGGTAGAAGACGCTCGAAACGCGTTCAAGAATCGGAGAAAGGTTCTCAAGCGGCACAATAGTGTTATCAAAATCAGGAGTCGCCCGGTTGCGAAGGATATTGGCAAGGTTCTGCTCCTGCTGCTCGATTCCCGCCTTAATAGCCGGAATGAAGTCTGATGTCTTGATCTGCTCGAAAGGAGGGATCTCATACTTTGCCGTGTATGGCTCCAAAAAAGGATTTCCTGCTGCCATTGCTGTCATTGTTGAGGCGGCTACAAGCAACGAAGCCGCCATTCCCATAATTTTCTTCATCTATACTATAAATTTATTATATCATACTTCTCAGATTTATCTGACTTATCACCCAAATCCAATTCTAAATTATCAATTCTAAATCGCCTCTCAGAGTTTCCCCCGCTTCAAGGCCCTTGGGATAAAGCTGAGATGCGAAGCTACCGCTTTCATCGATCCATAATGGGCTGCCATGATCTTGAATCGCTCTATAAGGGATGCTTTTTTATTTTTGTCGGTAAGGCCATCTGTCAGATAGTCAATCGTAACCCTATGCAGATTGACCCTGTCGCCGGCACGCGAAGCCTTTATGCATCGGATACACCAATCATAATCTGACGAATATCGGTAGTCTGTGTCATACAGAGGGGCTATATCTTTCCTTACCATAAAAGCCTGATGGCATATAAGCATACCCTGACTGAAACTGTCTACAGTCAATATTTCAGGGACAGAAAGATGACGCGGACCAATCCTCTTTCCTTCTATGTCGACTATCTCAGTCTCCCCATATACAATATCAGGATTGCGCTCTTTTATTGCGTCAGCATATTCCTTCAGAGTATCAGCAGCATGAAATCGATCGCCCGAATTGAGGAAGATGAGATAGCGTCCGCGGGCCATCTTTAGCCCTTTGTTCATGGCATAATAGAGCCCCTGATCCGGTTCGCTGAGAATCCGTAGTCCCTCGGAGCCCATCCTGCGGGCCAAAATTATGGTGTCGTCGGTTGAAGCCCCATCTACGACTATATGCTCAAAATCCTTGAATGTCTGTTCTGCTACCGACTCCATCGTAATCGGCAACGTAGCTGACGCATTGAAAGTGATTGTAATCACCGATATTAAAGGTCTTTTTACATCCATAGTCAATCGTAAATTATAATTTTCCCTTATACCCTTTATCCATCTTCACCCCTGTTGATTGCATTATGAATTATACATTCTTTCAAAAATCAATCTCAAGCACATACACAGGCTCTATCTTCTCCTGCGTATCTGCAACCTTCTCTCCATCGCCCTGATGGCTTGCCTGCACGAAGACGTGCAGTTTCCTCATGTCGTTCCAGAGATTCAGATCATGTGAAGGCTCCCAGGCATCTACACTGAAATCAGTCATATCCTTCACAATCCAGTCCTTTTTGCCGAGCTTGGGAGTATATGCCACACTCACCTTGCTTTCCCTATCCTCATCCCTGAAGATATAGCAGGCCTTCTTTCCGTCTGAGACGAGCCTGGGCCTGGCTATAGGTATCATCTTAGTGCCTCCACCTGCAAGTGAAAATGGAGTTTTACGCTCCCCTACGATGCTCATTTGCCATTTCTTGCCGTCGTGCCATACAAGACGATATTGCGGTACTTCGCTGTCCTTATCGCGCCAGTATGTCGCTATGAAAGGATTTCCCTTGGCATCTGCCGTCATGCTCGTCTGGTTGATGAGTTCGGAATTCTGAGGTATCACCCAAGCCTTCTCTGCAGTAGCTTGGGTGATGGGCAATTGATAGAGGCTTCCATCGCTTCGCTGCCATGTCTTTCCTCCGTCGTCTGAGCGTGCATAGCAGAGATCATGGTTAGTCTCCACCAGCCATGTCTCACGCCATACCCACGAGAGATGCAAAGTACCTTTAGGGTCGGCAAACAATTGCCAGTAAGCGTTACGCTCCCCCTCTCCGTCAATAAGCACGTCGTGCACCCTGCTCCATGTCTTGGATCTCGTATCGTATCGGTTTAGTACAAGATTTCCCCTTCCTGACGCTCCCGACCTATATGCGAATATCATATCCCCATTTGCTAAAGTATAGAATTCCGGATAAGTCACGTCCTGCTCGTCATTTCCGATCATCGCTATCATGTCTCCAAGCTCCAGACTGCCGGGAGCCGTCGATTTAGCGTAATGCAAAGGATGACCATGGTGGTCGAAAGAGGCATGGATAAATCCATCGCCATCCACACCGATACTGATGACATTGTGGGCATCCGTCACCTTTCCCTTATATTGAGTGCGGTTAAGCTTCCAGTCTTCGCTGCCAAGCTTTCGCTTGCCAAGCGTCATATATCCATCTCCGTCATAATAAGCTATGTATTGTGTGTCACCGTGCGTAGCTAGCGAACTTCCTCGGAATACCGCTGTATTGACCGACGTAGCTGCATATCCATCTCCAACCTTCAACAGTTTCCCTTCTATCTCCTTTCCGGAAGAAGTCACTACAGTGAAAGCTACGATCACCAACATAGTTATTATTTTGACAATTCTTCTCATTCGATTTCCTAAAATTAAGTTTCGCAACTTCTACTCCTCGCATTCCGCAAGCAAAAGTCGAATTAATAATATGCAAAGATAAGACTTTTTTTACACATCATTGAACATTTTAACTCATTTTAAGGTTAATAAGGCATAATCAATGTTTCCAACTATGAAAAACGCATCTACACTCGCCATCTTGATTGCTCTCTCAGCAACCCAATTTTCCTTTGCCCAAGATCATCATCGCTCTATGTCTTTCTCTGCTCCAGTCCGTAAGGCGCGGCAAGTGACTCCTGCGAAAGACTCGGTTCAAACCCAAGTTATCGATATCCCAATGGCCCTCGATGCCACGCAATCCCTGCGGGCAAACTCTCTCGTAGATGCCCAGAAAGAAGCGCTACTCGACGATCACAAGATAATATATATTGATGGTCGTCCGGATAATCCCGATTCCCGGCAGCATCAGGATTCCATCCGTAACCTTGTGGAAAACTTCTTCTACGATCAATTTCAGAGTTTTTCTGATCCGGCTGCCCCATATTTTCTTTTCATGGGTAAAAACGCTGACCTCGCAATGGGTATTGGAGGATGCGTGAGAATACGAGGGTGGTACGACTTCGATGCCGCAATTCCTGCCAATAGCTTTACCCCCTATCTTATTCCGATGGTGAAAGATCCGGCAAACAATAGCAAAATCGGTGCTACACCCGCCGGTTCCACTTTATTCTTCCGCGTCATTGGAAAGAACAAGACATTTGGAAATTATCAGGTGTATATCGAAGCCAACTTCAACGGATATGGAGGTTCTGACTTCCATCTGAAAAAGGCCTATGCACAACTCAACCACGTGACTGTGGGCTACGCCTCATCTACATTCTCCGATCCTGCAGCACTCCCACCTACAGTCGATGCCAACGGTCCGGCCAATAAGATATCTCCCACTTCTGTACTCGTCAGATGGATGAATACCTACAAGACACGCTGGACAGTGGCCGGATCTGTCGAACTACCGAAAAACGCTGCTGTCTCGACCGTAACCGGAAAAATCGGCACTGCAAGCCAAACATTGCCAGACGTCGCGGCCTTCATACAGTATGCATGGGGAAAGAGCGAACACGTAAGACTCGCAGCTCTTGCTCGCTCCCTTCCTTATGAGGATGTCATAAGCCATACTCGTCACCATAAATTCGGCTGGGGAATGCAGCTTTCTACCATAGTGCATCCTATTTCGCCTGTGACACTCTACGGCACATTCAATTGCGGTGAAGGTCATGAAAGCACTACCGGCGACCTGCAGGTAGGCAACTATGATCTCGTCCCCGCACCCAATGATCCAATGGACATGTATGCACCATTCTCCTTAGGATATTGCATCGGAGCACAATATAATTTCCGTCCGAACCTATTTGCTTCGGTATCTTACTCCGACAGTAGATACTTCCCGCGCAATCCTCGCGAGGCATCTGAATACCGTTATGGAAACATATTTACTGCAAACGTATTCTGGAATCTCACACCTCGCATTCAGGCCGGACTCGAATTCGACACAGGCGTACGCAAAAACTGGGATGGGAAATCACGTCGCGCCGACCGTCTTGGCCTGATGGCCCAATTCTCATTCTAAAGTCTCAATACTAAAGACTAAAGACTGAAGACTAAAGACTGAAGACTGAAGACTGAAGACTCAAAACTTATACCTTAATACATTTTTACTATACCTAAAGCGGCCGCACTGAGAGGGAAATCCCCAGTGCGGCCGAAATTTATATCACTCTTCCCATCTGAAAACTGCTCCATTCCTGCGGGCTGGATCGGCTCCCTTGAAATCCATTGAATAAGGACTCCCCGTAGTAGGACTCTTGCCAATATACTTATGAGTTCTCATCGACATCAGCATGAACTCCTTATCCAGAAAATCCTGCCACATGAACTCCTCTGCCTTTGACTCATCATTGGTCAACCGGACATCTCCAGGAAGTCCTTCTCCGGCCGAAAAAACATATCTTCCATCGCCACATTGGAGTATCACCTTGCCATTGCCTCGATCTATCACCTTAAATTCAGTTTGAGCATTTCTTGCTCCAAAGGCAGTGTCATGCACCACTCCATGAGGAGTAGCATGCATCGGACGTCCTGTGGCAAGGTTAATGATATGCACCTTCTTTCCCAAAGGAATGTTGCCGCTGCGATCTGCCTTAAGCTCGTCGACCGTGAAATTGTCAAACTCTGCATATCCCCCGTTACGGCCGTTTTTATTGAAAGCGAAGAGGCCGGGACGCGACCCCTGGAATGTTATGAGCTGGTAACTGAGGGTCATGTCATCGCCAATTGGATTGAAACTTTTTCCATCTGTGGAATAACAGTAGCGTGCCCTGTCTACGTCATAATCTCCGTGGAGACGGAGCCATATTTTTTCTGTCTTTGCAGGAAGTTCTACATCAAGGGTATCGTTCTTTAACTGCTCAAAACGACGCAACGTAAGTCTATCACCCTCCTTTACCACACCTATCCAGCTACACGGCACATTGATATTGCCAAGACCTGCTACATCTCCGTCTTTCATTCCGGAAAGATAGAGTTCTACCGTAACATCAGACTCAGGTCCGATTGCTCGCTGGGTAAGGGTATTGCGAGCCCACATGAGTTGGTCAGCAGGCATGGTGTTGAGGCGCAGACGCCCCTTGTTAAGTTTCCACTTACTGTCATCCGGATTATGATTCCATTGCCACACACGTCCAAGAGACTTTCCATTGAAATCTTCGTTGCGTTCATAGGGAGCATGTATAGGTTCTGAATCGCGTGCAGCTGTCTCCGGTTTTAGCCATGTGCGTGGTGCGCGTCCGAGGTTTCCTTCAAGCCCTATCATTGGCCACCCATCTTTCCAAGTCACTGGCACAAGACAAGTCGTTCTGCCCAATGAATGGAAGTCTTGCATCTGAAGTGCCCACCACTGACCGTCGGGGGTACTTACTATGCCTCCCTGATGTATGTTGCAGGCACCAGTCTGATTCGGGTCAGGCATATTTACTCCTACTGGATGAGAGTCAGGCATGATTCGTCCGCGGATGTTTGTCATTGGAGGCATATGATATCCGAAGGTCTCATCAGCTGTGATGACACGTGTCTCATATGGTCCCCAGATATTGTCAGCTCTCGAACACGTCAGTCGTCCGTTTGGCATATAATCGGCAGAGACTATATAGTATTTCCCATCGATCTTATAGATATGATGTCCTTCCCCTACACCGGATCCCTTAGGAATAATCACTCTCTCAGTCTCCTCAATTGGCCCTGACATGTCCGGCTTAAGTTCCGTACACTTGACTTCGTCATAACCATGCACAGCATACACCTTTCCGTCATCATCGAAAATAACTCCAAGGTCGTATATTCGTCCTTGCATGTTCATATGCTTCCATGGGCCTTCGATTTTATCGCTGATAAAGCATTGCAATCCCTTTCCATTGACGTTGCTGAAAAGATAAAATTTTCCATCATGATGCCTGATGCAAGGAGCCCATATACCCTGACCATATATTTCCTTACCATTCTTAAGAGAAAAAGCATCATCATCGAAATCAAAACGATCGAAACAATACGACACGTTTTCCCAGTTCACAAGATCCTTGGAATGTAAAATGACGAGGCCCGGAACACTATGCATCGTAGTGCCGGCAAGATAATAATCCTCTCCTACCCTAAGGATATCAGGATCCGAAAACTCATCATAAAAAAGAGGATTCGTATATGTTCCATTTCCGTTGTCTGCACTCCAACCCATCCTCACTGCATTCGCTTCTTTAGACTCCGCTGAATGCACAAAAGGAGCATACGCCCATAGCGCTACTCCTGCTATCAATCCGATTCTATAATATTTTTTCATCTATAGAATAATTTTCTTTGTGGCCCCAGACAATCTACTGTCTACGAATGCAGCCACGCATGTGTTAGGTAATTTGAAATAAAAAAGGAGACACACTCATTTCTGAATGTGTCTCCATAAGGCGGCGATTACCTACTCTCCCGCTTTCGCAGTACCATCGGCGTTACA